>CAZGXD010000008.1:0-15938 GCA_964529625.1 uncultured Muribaculaceae bacterium | reverse complement strand
ACTTAAAATAGTTATTAAAATAACTAATAAGGGTTTAATTGAAATTCTTATAAAACGCATTTTATCACCTAATTAATTTTATTCATTGTATAAAAAAATATGAAAAAGTTCACAATTAAATAGGTGATCTTATGAATATTATTTTATTGATTAAAATTATTTTGTTTTTATTTTGTTTACTTATTATTTATTATTTAATTAGTAATAAATTTTCAAAAAATGTTTTTTCACCTTTCCTAATTTCCCTTTTTAATAATTATTTAAGAAATAAAACTCAAAAAATAAAAGATAGTGATATTATTATTGAAAATGGAAAAATTAATTTTAATTCAATTGTAATAAACGATTATTCTCTTAATGATTTAATGAAAGAATTAGAAAAAAGAAAAATTAATAAAATGGAAAATGTAGCCTTGGCTTATTTTAGAAAAGGGAAATTAATTATTGAAATAATAGAGACACCATTGAGTTTAATCTATAAAGGTAATATAGATTATCAAACTTTAGTTAAAATAAATAAAAATGTTAATTGGTTAATGACCATAATAAAACAAAGGAATATTCGATTAGATAATATCTATTATTCATTCTATATGGATGATCAAGTTTTTATTGTTCGAAATGAGTTATAAACCCATTTAAAATGATGAATGGTGATATAGATAATGTTGATACTAGAAGCGATAATTAAGCCCCAAAGACCCATTTTTAAGGAAGATAAAAGAAATAATAAAAAGGTTTTAATAATAATGCCCTTAAAAGTACCCATCATTGCTTCTTTTGCTTTTCCTAAGGCTTGAAGACTACTAGTAAGAGGAACTTGAATATAATATAAAATAAAAATAGGGGCTAAAAATCTTAAATAATTAATTCCAATAACCTTATTATAAATTAATTTTAATAATAAATTAGGGAAACTAATAAAAATAATTGTGATTGAAACTCCAATTAATAAAGAAAAGAATAAGGCTTGTTTTATCTTGTTTTTAGCTTCTTTTTTTTGATTATTAGCCATAGCATAACTAATAGTAGGAATTAGGGCATTTGAGATTGCCATAGTAAAAAAAGAAGGCATCAATAATAAAGGCATTATATAACCCGTAATTATTCCATATTCAGTTAAAATAAATTGATTCGAATAGCCACCCTTAAGCAAGACATAAGTAATAATAATTGGCTCAAAAAAATGACCAATATTACTAATTAAACGACTTCCTGTCCCAGGTAAACTTATATCGAGAACATCTTTAACATATATTTTATTAGGAATAAAATCCTTTGGCTCTACTTTAAAATTTTTAGGAATAAAAATAAATAAAATTAAAATAGAAGTCAATTCACTAAAAATATTTGAAAGCACTAAAAAGGCAATGGTATATTCTAATCCCTTAAGTAAATAAAAGGGGATTCCAATAATAATAATTATTAATCTAACTATATCCTCAGTAATATTTGAAATAACATGAGGAACCATTCTCTCTTTTCCAAAGAAATAGCCTCTTAAAATACTTGAAATACTAATAAAAGGCAAGACAAAACCAATTGAAATTAAGCCATAAAAAGTTCTGGGTTCTTTAAGTAAATTATAAGATAAAAATTTACTAAAGAAGAGCAAAAAAAGAATAATTATTAAATTTAATAATAAAGAAATAGGAATAATCCCAAAAACCAATTTACGATTATTTCTTTTATTTTCACTTACTAATTTAGAAATAGCAATTGGAAAACCAAATTTAGAAAGATTAATTAATAACATAAAAGTAGGGGCAATTAGCATATAAATTCCCATCCCCTCAACTCCAACTAGTCTTGTCGTAATAATTTTTATAACCATACTTGTTAATTTAGTAATCATTCCTCCAATTATTAAAATAATAGTTGATTTAATAAATTTATTCTTTTTCATTTTTTCTCCTTTTAAATTCAAGTTTTTTCATATATAATAATATATATGTATGGAATCTAGGTTTATTAAATTTTGGGAGGAAAATTATGGAAATTACTTTTAATTCATTAGAAGAATTATATGAAAGAGTTAAACCATCATTGACAACTAAACGTCGGGAAATGCATCGGGCTGGTTTTAATTATATTAAAGAAGCCGATATTTGGAACTTTTTAACAGAAATAAAATGGCGGGATGCTAGTTCTTTAGGGCTTCATGAAATGGTAAGTGATATATTAAATTGTGATAATGATTTAATCGATAATTATTTAAAACAAAAATTAAACTTGCGCAATAGGAGCGTATATTTTGATGATCAAAATGATAAATAGAAGAGTGATAAAATGGTTGCAAAGACGGGGAAAATAACTTTTGATGAACTACGAGAAAAGTTTTTATCTTATAATAAAGAAAAAGTAGAAATTGAAATGATTACAAAAGCTTATTTATATGCTTATGAAAAACACTTTGGAATAAAACGTTTAACAAATGAAGATTATATAGAACATCCTCTAAATGTTGCTTATATTTTAACAGGGGTTTTTGCTGATATGGCCACAATCTGTGCGGCTTTACTGCATGATGTTTTAGAAGATTGTGATGTTAAAGAAGAAGAATTACTAGAAAAATTTGGTTCTGAAGTAACTTCATTAGTAGTTGGTGTTACCAAAATTAATCGATTGAATTTTTCGGGAGAAAACGAAGCCATGATTGCTAATCATCGGAAGATAATTGTGGGCTTATCAGAAGATGTAAGAGTTATTATAATTAAACTAGCCGATCGTTTACATAATATGAGAACTTTGTGGATTTTACCAGAAAAAAGGCAAAAAGAAAAAGCCAAAGAAACTTTAGATATTTTAATTCCTATCGCTCATCGCTTAGGAATGAATCAAGTAAAGAGTGAATTAGAAGATTTATCACTTCGATACTTAAAACCAGATGTTTATTATTCAATTGTTGAATCTTTAAACCAAACCAAAAGGGAACGAGATAATATTGTTGCTAAAATGATGGATACAGTATCAGATTTATTAACTAAACATGGAATTAAAAATGAAGTAAAAGGACGAGCTAAAAGTATTTATAGTATTTATAAAAAATTAGATTCAGGGCGTAAATTTAGTGATATTTATGATCTTCTAGCCCTTCGCGTTTTTGTTGATACTGAACAAGAATGCTATCAAGCGTTAGGAACTTTGCATTCAAAATATCGTCCAATTCCAAAACGTTTTAAAGATTTTATTGCGATGCCAAAAACAAATATGTATCAATCACTTCATACAACTGTTTTTGGAATGGATGGTAATTTATTTGAAATTCAGATTAGAACTTACGAAATGGATCGAATTGCTGAATATGGAATTGCATCTCATTGGAGTTATAAAGAACAAAGCAAAAAAGATACAATGCAAAGTACAATGGAAAAAAAATTACAATTTTTTAGGTCAATAATTGAATTAAAAAATAGTGAAACTAATGATGAAGAATTTGTTGATTCAGTTAAACAAGATGTTTTTAAAGATACAATTTATGTTTTTACCCCTAAAGGAGATGTTATTGAATTACCTAATGGTTCAACTCCAATCGACTTTGCTTATAAAGTTCATACTGAAGTTGGAAATAAGATGGTTGGAGCAATTGTTAATGGGAATATTGTATCATTAAATCATCAATTAAAAGATGATGATATTATCAAAATAAATATTAATAAAAATTCAGAAGGGCCTAATAAAGAATGGATTAATATTGCTAAAACAGTTCAAGCTAAAAACAAAATAAAAGTATTTTTTAATAAAACTGATAAAGCAAGCAATATTAAAAAAGGTGAAGATTTAATTTTAAAAGAATTAAGAAAAAGAAAAATTACCTTTAATGATGTCTTTACTACTGAAAATATTGAAAAATTATTAGAAGAATTAAAATGTCTTAATATAGAGGAAATTTATCTAAATGTTGCGACTAATAAAATAGCCATTAATCAATTGTTAAATATAATAATAGGGGATAAAGAAACCAAAGAAGATTTAATTTTAAAAAAGGCTAAAACAAGAGAAATAGTTCAACCAGTAATTAAAAATGATATTATTGTTGAAGGAATTGATAATATTAAAATTAATATTGCTTCTTGTTGTAAACCGATTCCTGGTGATAATATTGTAGGATATATAACCAAAGGATATGGAATAACAGTTCATCGAATGGTTTGCCCTAATATTAGGGAAGTAGATGAAAGAATTATCGATGTGAAATGGAATGAAACAACCAATAAAAGATATCCAACTGCTATTTTAGTTGATGCTACTAAAAATGAAAACTTATTATTAAATATTATTGCTAAAACATCTAATACTAGTATTTCAGTTCAAAATATTAATGCCTTAACTAAAAATGAAAACTTTTTATATGAAATTGTAGTGCTAGTAGAGCATAAAGATAATATTATTAAATTTATGAATGATATTAAAACAATTCCTAATGTTATATCAGTGGAAAGGATTATAAAGTAATGAAAGTTGTTATTCAAAGAACTAAGCAAGCTAAAGTTACCGTCGCTAATAAAATTATTGGTGAAATTGATAAGGGTTTAGTAATCTTAGTAGGGTTTACTAAGGGAGATACAACTAAAGAAATTGAGAATATGATTAAGAAAATAATTCATCTTCGAATTTTTAATGATGAAAAAGGATTAATGAATTATTCTTTGTTAGATGTAGGGGGAAGTATTTTAACCGTTTCTCAATTTACTTTATATGCAAATACTAAAAAAGGACGACGGCCAAGTTATGAACAAGCCTTAAATCCTAAAGAAGCAAAACTTTTATATAATTTATTTAATGAAAATTTAAAAAAAGAAAAAATTAAGGTAGAAACAGGTTTATTTGGATCAAAAATGGAAGTAGAAATGATTAATGATGGACCAGTTACTATTATTTTAGAAAGTTGAGAGAATATGAATAAAAACAAAATTGATTTTAAATTAGTAAATATGGCAATTATAACTTTTATTATTTTTTTAATTTACCAAATGAAAGATTTATGGGGAGTAGTTTTAACTAAAATTGGAATTGTTATAACACCATTTATAATAGCTTTTATATTAGCTTATGCTTGTTATCCTCTTCTTAAGTTTTTAAGAAATAAAAAAATACCTAAAACTCAAAGTATAATTTTTATAATTCTAATTTTTCTTAGTCTTTTTTCATTAGTAGCTATTTTAGTAGGTCCATTATTAGTAACTCAATTAAATAACCTATTTAATAAAATTATTTTATTTATAAAAGAATTATCAAATAAGCATCATGTTAATCTAGGACCATTACAAGAAAGTTTAACAGGTATCTTTAATTCTATTTTATTATCGCTTAGTAAATATGTTCCTGATGGAGCAATTAGCATTATTAATTTATCGGTTAATTTTTTCTTAAATATATTAATTATTTTTTCAGTTTTTATTTATTTCTTAATTGATATGGAAAAAATTGGGGCTTCATTTAAAGCCTTTGTAAACAAAAATTCACCCCGAACTTATCTTTATTTTACAATGATAGATCAAGAAATGAAGTCATATATAGTGGGAATGGTAAAAATTATCTGTATAACCTTTTTTGAATATACAATTGCTTATTCTATTGTCGGACATCCTTATGCCTTACTGCTGGGCTTATTAACAGCTATTTGTAATATAATTCCTTTTTTTGGAGCAATGAGTATCAATGCCGTTGCGGCAATAACAGCAGCTGTAAGTGTCCCTTTCCCAAGTTTATTAATAAAAACTCTAATTGCAATTGCTATTATTTCTGTTGCTGATACTTATGTTATCAATCCAAATGTCTTTAAAAAAACTAATCGTGTTCATCCGATTGTGGTTATTTTAGCAGCCTTTGGTGGGGGATATCTTTTTGGTATTTTAGGAGTCTTTCTATCGATTCCAATTGCAATTTTGATTATCACAACCTATAAATTTTATAAAACTGATATTCATACTAAAATAAGTGATTTAAAAACAATTACTAAAAATAAATAATTGTTAGAGGTGAGATTTTTAATGCTAAAAAAATTAAAACTTGGATTTTTATTCTTAATTATTTTTATTCCCTTTACTAGTATCAATGCTCAAAATGAAATAAAAAAAATAGAAATGGATATTTTTATTAATAATGATGGTCATGCTAAAGTTATAGAAAAATGGGATGTTGTTATTAATAAAGGAACTGAGAACTACCGCTCATTTAAAGATTTAAAAAAATCAACCATTTCTAATTTTAAAGTATCTGATGAAACCAAACGAAAATATGCATCAATTAAAAAATGGAATTCAAATTTAAATTTTAATGATAAGGCCTATAAAAGTGGTCTTAAAAAAATTAAAAATGGGTTAGAATTATGTTGGGGTATATCAAAATATGGTGAAAAAACATATACCTTAAGTTATACAATAACTAATTTTGTTACTCAGTATACTGATAACCAAGCTATTTATTTTAAGTTATTAAACTTAGATCAAACTGTTCCCCAAGTTAGAATAAATATTGCTTCTAATTATGAATTAACTCCAAATAATACTAAGATATGGGCGTTTGGTTATAATGGAAGTATTAATTTTGAAAATGGAAACATAGTTTTAGAGACAAAAGAACCATTAACTGCAAAACAATATATGGTCCCCTTGATTAAATTTGAAGAAGATATGTTTAATTTAAATATTAAATCCTCAAAATCATTTACAGATATTTATAATGAGGCTTTAAAAGGAACTAAAATTAAAAACTTTAGTTGGAAGAAACTAATAGAAATTATTAATCCCTTTTTATTTATAATAGTTCCTCCAATGACCTTTTTTCTTATTATGTGGTATCATATAAAAATTAAATGGGCTAGAGAGAATAAAGGTTTAAAACTAAAATATCAAAACCTAGATTTTGGGAAAAAGGGTAAACTTTTGCCCCCAAATAAAGAAATAAAGTATTGGCGAGAAATTCCTTGTAATAAGGATTTAATTAAAGCATATTTTATTATTCATGAGTATAATATAATTTCTGAAGAAACTCTAAATCAAGGAATCATAGGAGCCTTTTTATTAAAATGGGCTAATGAAAGATTAATAACTATTCCAAAAGATAATAATTGTTTAATTCAATTTAATACTTTAAAAGTACCAACTTGTGAAGTAGAAAGAAAATTATTTATTATGATGCTAACTATTGTTGATAATAATAAAGTTTTAATCCCAAAAGCCCTGAAAAAATGGTGTTTAAAAAATGGTTATAAAATAAAACAATGGTTTGAATTAATAATAGAAATTTCGTTAAAAAGATTAGAAGAAGAAAAATTAATTTTATCAATTGAAGAGCCAATAAAAAAAGAAACAAATTTGAATCAACCTAAAATTATAAAAAAGGTTGATGATAGTTTATATGAAGAAGCACTACGGTTAAAAGGTTTAAAAAAATTTTTATTAAATTTTAGTAATATTTCAAAAAAAGAACATTTTGATGTTCATCTTTGGAATGAATATCTTATTTATGCTCAGTTATTAGGAATAGCTGATAAAGTAATTTCTCAATTTAAAGAATTATATCCTAATTTTAATCAAGTATCGATTCTTAATCCTAATAATTCAATTCAAGTTATTAAGAGAATAAGTACGATTGGTTATCAAAATGCCATCATAGGATACAATAGGAATTTAGGAAGTAATTACCGTGGTGGTAGTAGAAGTAGTGGTGGCAAAATAAGCTCAGGTGGTGGGGGATCTTCATTTAAAGGTGGAGGTCGTTCAGCAGGTGGTTCCTCTGGTGGAGGTTTTAGGTAAGAAAGGGAAAGGTGATAGTTATGACAAAAAAAAGAGATGATTATTTAACTTGGGATGAATATTTTATGGGAGTGGCTAAATTATCAGCAATGAGGAGTAAAGATCCTTCTACTCAAGTAGGAGCTTGTATTGTTGGTAATGATAATCGTATTTTATCGATTGGTTATAATGGTACTCCGAATGGATTTGATGATGATAATTTTCCTTGGGCAAGAGAAGGATGTCCATTAGAAACAAAATATTTATATGTTTGTCATGCTGAAATGAATGCAATCTTAAATTTTAGGGGTTCTAGTAGGGAATTAGAGGGGGCTAAAATATACGTGGATTTATTTCCTTGTAATGAATGTGCTAAATTGATAATTCAATCAGGTATTAAAGAAGTTATTTATTTATCTGATAAATATAAAGATACTGATGGTACAATTGCTTCTAAAAAGTTACTTGATGAATGCAAAGTAAGTTATCGACAAATAGAATTTGAAAAAGAAATAAAATTAATATAATTTTAGATTTAAAGATGATTATTTTTCCCATTTTATTAATTATTTATGATGTTATTGGTCCTATTTTATGTTTAATCTTATTTATTACATTTTTAATTGGATTCTTTAAAGATATTGCTTATTTAAATAATTATAAAGAAAAAAACACAGAAAAGAGTTGAAATGACAATGAAAAAAGAATTTTTAGATTTTATTCAAACCTTAGATCGATCAAAGTTTCTCGATGATGAAGTTAAAGAATTTGCTAAATTTGATACTCCATTACCAATTGGACAAGGACAAACTATTTCGCAACCAAGTTTAGTTTTTCAAATGTCCTTATTACTTGAATTAAATAAAAACTGTAAAGTTTTAGAAATTGGAACAGGTTCAGGATATCAAACTGCTATTTTAGCTCACTTTTCTAAAGAAGTATATACCATTGAACTTATTCCTGAATTAAGTGAAAAGGCTCAAAAAACTTTAACAGAATTAAATTTTAATAATGTCGAATATTTTATTAAAGATGGTAGTAGGGGATTATCAAATCAGGCACCTTTTGATCGAATTATGGTTACTGCTGGGGCTAGAGAAGTACCCAAAGAATTATTAGAACAATTAGGTAATAATGGAATTATGGTTATTCCCGTTGGCCCTTCTGATTTACAAACTTTAAAAGTAATTAAAAAGGATGAATTTGGTAAAATCACTACCGAATCAATCAGATTAGTAAGGTTTGTTGAGTTTAAAGGAGAATATGGTTGGGATGAATCTAAAAATAGATAAAATTATATAAACATTTGTTAAAATCATGTGAAAGCAATAGAAATTAGTGTATACTAATTATAATAAGGATTGAGGGATAATATGTTTAATAAAGAAATAGATATGCAAGAATTATTTGTTTTTCAACTAAAACAAAATCTAAAAACAAACGAAATAATATTTCAGGAATTTGATGCTAGATTTGGTAATGTAGATGTTGTAAAAACAACAATAAGCAATGACATAATTACTTCTTATGAAAAAATGATTATTTTAAAAAATTATCAATGTGCTAAAGTGATTGGTTATTTACATAAACGACAACCTCATAATATAAAATACTTAATGGAAAAATCAAATTATACATATGACAATATATGTATAATTCTAAATAAACTCAAAAAAAATAAAATAGTAGAAATTATTAATGATAAACAATTTATAATATCAAAAGATTTTGAATTCCCAAATATAGAAATTACATCTTATGAATTAAAATTAAAAGAATGGAAAAAAGCAATATCGCAGGCGATAAAAAACAAAAATTTTTCTTCTTATTCTTATGTTGTTTTACCATCAAAATTGGCTAAATTTATTGCTGCAAAAGATTTAGATATATTTAAAACATATAATATAGGACTTATTGGAATAAATAATAATAAGCATAAAATTTATTACAAACCTAAAATTGAAAAAAATACTACAAGTAAAAATCCAACATACATTTCTAGTCTTGCTAAAATCATTATAAAAAAAGAAAAAGAACAAATAATATAAAATTTTTATTGGACAAAATTAATAAAAATTGATATAATTATATTACCTAGAAGATATGGTTTGTCTTACTGAATAAACCTACTAATAAACGATTGGGAATTTAATTGTAAAGTTGTGTTGAAAACTTATTGAAAATAAGGATCCTAATACTAAACATGTAATACCCACCTGGGAAGACAGGTTTTTATCGTTTACGACGACCTATCTTTTGGGTATTTTTTTTAAAAAAGATATATGGTGATAAAATGGAACAAGAATTAAAAAAAATTATTGCTTCTTTAACTGGAAAGATATTAATAATTGGGATTGATGATTCATTAATAAAAGAAGAAATAAATAAAAATAAGAATATAATTTCTTGTGACGTTTTAAATCTAACAACTAAATTAAAACCACAAAAAAATAAGTTAGAAAAAATAGGTGTTAAAAAATTAAAACCAAAATATAAAAAGAAAAAAATAGATTATATAATTATTAATCTTCCTGACATTAGTAATCACTTTAAATATCTTCTAAAAGATTTTATTTATTTATGTAGGGAAAAAATATATGTTTTTAATTATAATCAACAAATTCTTAATTCTTTTAATAGATATAAGGTAAAAATAAAAACTAAAAACTTAGAAAAAAGCAATTTATTAGAAATTGACACAAGTCGAGCCACTAATAATATTATTAAAGATATATTTTATATATGTTATGATACCATAATAGAAACAATCGATATAATAGGGGACTTTTTAATGGGTTAACCCCTTATTTTATTGTTTTAAGGTTAAATATATAGTATAATTTAAGTAGTTTGTAGGTGAATAAAATGTACTTGAAAGAAATAAAAATGCAAGGTTTTAAATCGTTTGCTGATCATTTTAAAATTGAATTAAATAAAGAGATAACTGGAATTGTTGGTCCTAATGGGAGTGGAAAAAGCAATATTGTTGATGCAGTTCGATGGGTATTAGGAGAACAATCAATAAAATCACTTCGTGGTGAGACAACTATGACTGATGTTATTTTTTCAGGGAGTAAATCTAGAAACCCCTTAAATGTTGCTAGTGTAACTTTAATCTTTGATAATAGTGATAAATATATCCCCCTTGAATTTAATGAAGTTGCTATTAAAAGAAAAGTTTATCGGGATGGAACAAACGAATATTTCATTAATAATGAACTTTGTCGGTTAAAAGATATTCAAAATGTATTATTGGATACGGGTGTTTCAAAAGAAAGTTTTAATATTATTTCGCAAGGGAAAATTGAAGAAATTATTTCCTCAAGACCTTATGATAGACGAGTTATTTTTGAAGAAGCAGCTGGAGTTTTAAAATATAAAAAAAGAAAAGAAGAAGCTCTTCGTAAATTAGAAAAGACCTATAATAATATTGAAAGAATCAATGATATAATTAATGAAATAGATAGTCAAATTGAACCACTTCGGCTTCAAAAGGATAAAGCCCTTGAATATTTAAAAGCAAAAGAAGAATTAGAAGAAATTGAAATTGCTTTAATTACTTCTGATATTACTAATCTTAATTATAAATATCAATTACATAAAAATGAAAGGGATCTTTTAAATCAAGAAATATTAAAATTTACAACAACTAGTAACAAAAATGAAGTTGTTATTTTAGAAACTAAAAAACAATTACAAGTTCTAGAAAATGATATTTCTAACTTTCAAAAAAAGTTATTAGAAACAACAACCCTAGTTGAACAAATAAATAGTCAAAAACAAATTATCCTAGAGCGCCAAAAATATGAGGTTAGTGATCTTAAACTTCATGACAACATAATTAATTTAAAAGAAGAACAATTAACTTTAAAAAATATAGGTTCTAAAATAGAAAACGAAATAAAACTAAATCAATTAGAGTTTGATACTATTAATGATAAAGGACAAGAAATAGAAAGAGAAATTAATAATATTAATGACCATAAACGAAAATTAGAAATTGAACTTGCTAATAAACTACGTGAAAAACAATATCTTCAAAATAATATAGAGTATTTAAAGGACAAAATCGAGCACAATAGTTCTTTACCTACTGCTGTTGTTAAAGTCCTAAATAGTCCTAAATTAAGGGGAATTCATAATGCTTTAGGAAATGTTATAGAAGTTGAAGAACAATATTCATTAGCTATTACAACCGCTCTAGGGCAGTCATTATCTAATGTTATTACAGATAATGAACTTAATGCTAAAGAAGCTATTTTGTATTTGAAAACTAATCAATTAGGACGGGCAACTTTTTTCCCTTTAAACATTATTAAACCACGAGGAATAGATAATATTACGTTATCAGATTTAAAAGAAATTGATGGATTTATTAATATTGGGGCTAAATTAGTTAATTATGATAAAAAATATTACAATATTATTTATAATCAATTAGGAAATGTTATTATTGCTAAAGATATAGATACTGCTAATTTAATTAGTAAACAATTAAATTATCGTTATCGAGTTGTTACTTTAGATGGTGAATTATTAAATGTTGGGGGTTCAATAACTGGTGGTAAACAACTTAACACTCGTAATATTATTATGGATAAATATGAATTAGAAAATCAATTAAGAGATTTAAATAATTTAATTTTAACAATAAAAAATTTAGAAGAAACAATTAATAATAATGATAATCTTTTAAAATCAAAAGAAGATGAAGCCTATTTAAGTAATAAGGAAAAAATCAAGTTAGAAACTACTATTAATAATAATCAACGGATCCTAAAAGAAAATGAAATCAAATATATGACTGTAAGTAATGAAGTTGAAGGAACTGAAAACATTATTAATAATTCATTAACTAAAGAAGCTGAAAAAGTCTTACAAGAATATTATCAGGCGACTGAAGAACGAAATAAAATTAAAAATGATTTAGATTTACTTTTCAAACAAAAAGAAATAAAAATTTCTAAAATTGAAGAACTTGAATTTCAATCAAAAAAGGAAAATAGTATTTATGCTAATAAAAATAAGGAATTTAATAAATTAGAAATTGAAATTAATAGGATGGATGTTAAATTAGATAATTTATTAAACACCTTAAATGAAAGTTATAGTCTTACTTATGAAACAGCCCTTAATCAATATCATTTGGAATTACCAGAACCAATGGCTCGAAATAAAGTCAATGATTTAAAAAATGAACTTAAAGATTTAGGAGTAGTTAATTTAGGAGCTCCTAAAGAATATGAAAGAGTTAGTGAAAGGTATGATTTTTTAATTGCTCAACGAAACGATTTAACCAATGCTAAAGAAACATTATTAGAAATAATTAAAGAAATGGATCAAGTAATGGTTGTTGAATTTATGAAAACCTTTAAAATAATTGAAAAGAACTTTACAGAAGTATTTAAAGAATTATTTAAAGGGGGATTAGCTCAATTAAAATTAACAGAACCAAATAATGTTTTAGAAACAGGAATTGAAATTATAGCATCACCACCTGGTAAAAAACTCACTAGTATTTCTTTATTATCAGGAGGAGAAAAAACCTTTACTGCGATTAGTTTATTATTTGCAATTTTAAAATCTAGGCCAGTTCCATATTGTATTTTAGATGAAGCCGAGGCCGCGTTAGATGAAGTTAATGTTGAGAGTTTTGGTAACTATTTATTAAAATTAAAATCAAAAACCCAATTTATTTTAATTACTCATAAAAAGAAAACAATGGAGTTTGTTGATATTTTATATGGGGTAACGATGCAAGAATCAGGAGTTAGTAAATTAGTTAGTGTAAAATTAATAGAGACTTAAATTAAATCTCTATTTTTTTATTGTAGAGCCTGGATAATAATGATTTAAAATTGAAACATAATTATAACCATCATTTGCCATTCCATTGGCTCCATATTGACTCATTCCAACTCCATGCCCATAACCTCTAGTTGTAAAAATAGAATTGTTATTATTAAAAGTTATATCAAAATCAGCTGATCTTAAGCCTAATAAAGTTCTTAATTCAACTCCAGTAAAAATAGTATCATTAATTTTAATTTCATTAATTCTATCACCACTTGTTTTTGATATTATTTCAATATTAGTTTCTTCATTAAAATCTATTCCAGTTATAGTTTTAAGAGTATTAAAATCTTTAGTTGTTTCTCTTAAATAACTAGAAGCATTAAGATCCCAATGACTATCAACACTTTTTAAATAAGGAAAACTATTTCCCCAAACAAAAATAGCATCTTCTGTTTTACCATTACTAGTAGAATGATAAACGGCTTCAATATAATCATCATTATAAACTAAAGTTTCATTAGTAGTATTTGTTACTGCTGTTTTAACTTTATTATAATATTTATCAAATTCACTTCCCCATAAGGTTTTTAATTCGTTATTATTCTTATAAACCTGATTTGAAACTGTATCTGTTAAGATTTCTTGACGTTTTACCTTTTTAAGAGCATAAGTTCTAGCAACAACACTTTGAGCCTTTAAAGCCTCAATATTAAAAGAAGCTGGCATTTCAGCCCCAACAACCCCAATAATATAATCTTCAAGATTTAGGGTTATAATTTGTCCATTGCTACGATGTAAAGTGATTTGTTTTTCCAAAATAGGAGGTATTTCTTCTATTGGTTTTGGTTCTATTTCAATATCAGGTTTAGGAGTAGGTTTAGGTATTGGTATCGGTTCTTCTTTAGGAACCGAATCAGGTTTAGGATTAGAAATTATTTCTTTCTTTTCTTCATTCTTTTTTACTTCTTTATCTTCATTATTTTCTTTACCCTCCTTATCTTCTTCCTTTTGCTCTTTTTTTTGCTCTTCTTTATTGTCATCGGTTTCTTCTACTTTATCAATTGTTTTCTCAATTGGAGCAACTTCATAAGTTTTAGTTGGTGGTGGAGGTGAGTTAGAGATTTGATTATTATGAAGATAAAGGGATCCTAAAATTACACCACCAACCACTATAAAAACTTTACCTTTATTAAAATCAATTTCTTTGGTTTTAATATAGGCAATAATTTTATCATTAAAGGAGTGAATTTGTTTATTAATTTCTTTTAAATTAAAGTTAAATCCAATTTCAAAATCAAAATCAAGATATAAATATAATTCTTTATCTAATTTATTTTCTGTTAAAATATGACTATTAATCATTAAGACCACCTTTTTTTAGTATTAAAAAAAAACAAAAAAAAATACCAACAAATATTTTGGTTTTTCTTTAGCTAATAAAATTTAGTTATATAAATCTAATTTCATCTTCTGTAAGAAAGGGACGTTTTTTATTAATTTTATCAAAAAATAAAATCCCATTTAAATGATCAATTTCATGTTGAAAAGCAATAGCTAATTCTTCTCGAACCCTAATGTTAATTTGATTACCATTAAGATTAAAACCCTTAATAGTAACTCTTGCATAACGAGCAACGTGTCCATCAACTTCACGATTAACACTTAAACATCCTTCTCCAACTTCAGCCGCAATCATTTCAACTGAATGACTAATAATTTCAGGGTTTATCACTACATAATTTTTAAATTCTCCATCTTCAATCTCATGAACAATAACAATAATTCGTTTAAGTATTCCAAGTTGAGGAAAAGCTAATCCCATCGCTGGTCTAAGATTATATTTTTTTTGAGTTTCTTCTATTTGACTATATCTCAATTGAGTAATAATTTGTTCAATTATTTCTTTATCTTCAGTTTTTAAAGGTAAAACAACGTTTTCACTTTTTTTGCGCAAACGTTTATCAAATTCATCTAATATATCTAATTCTTTAAACATAAAACAATACCTCCGTCTTATATTTTATCATAAATTTGTAAATTTAAAAAGTAAAATAAAAAAAAGGGAATATCCCTTTTTTATGCTACTACTAGTCTTGAACCAATAACAATTACTAATAATATAAAAAGCACTAGAATTATTGCGGCACCGCAGCCATAGCCACCACCATATCCACATGGCATAGGAGCACATCCTCCACCACCATAGCCTTGGCCACCACCATAATAATACATATTATTACCTCCTTATCTAGGTCTATTATAGTTTATTACAATAATGGATAAATGTTTATATAAATCACCTAATTTTAAACTTTTGTAAAAGTCTTATAAATTATTAATGAAAAACTATAATTTATTTTAATTATATGATATTATTATGATAGGTGGTTACATGAATAAATT
>CAZGXD010000007.1:0-17232 GCA_964529625.1 uncultured Muribaculaceae bacterium | reverse complement strand
GAATCTATCATGCCAAGTTTTCTTGTCATAATTCTATTAGCACAAAAAATACATTTGTTGTTACAAGCATTTGTAACTTCAATAAGTAAATTCTTTTTAGGAAATGGTGGATACAATAATGCTTGGTCTATAATTAGTTTTTCAGCAATCTTTTTATTTAACATTATATTTTTTTCCTTTTAGGTTCTAAAGATAAAACCTTTTGTTTTTGCTCTATACTGTTTATAAAATTATTTATTATCTCAAAATCAGCATTAAATTCATGCTCATCATCTGTAAGATGAAAAATATTATCAAAAAAATATACTGGTATCAATTTTGAATACCTTTCTCTAATATCCGTTTTCAAATTTTCTAAATTAGTAAATACTAGTCGTTTTTTATATGGATGAAAATATGTTTCTTTAGTAGATATATCCATTATCACTATTGTCACAGTTCTTGATTTAGATGATAAAAACATTGTTTCAATTTTTTTATCAACTTTCCATTCAGCAATATCATCAACTGAATATATTTTTCTAACAAATTCTTCATACCTATCACTAAGATTCAAATCTACAACTTCCAATATTTCAGCCCTTTGTTTTATGTCACTCAAAACATCTTCTTTAAATTGACCAATTAAATTCCACATAATACCTAAACTTTTCATTTAATCCCCCTATTTTTAAAAAAAAGAAATAGTCACAAAAAACAACTACTTCTTTTTTTATTATTTATTGATTTAATTGTAAAGATCATAAAATCATCCCCATTCAATCAATTGATGTTTATTTTAGCAAATAAATTATTATATTGCAAACATTATTTGATATTTTTTGGTATTCTTTAAATAAAAAGTTAAATTGAACACCCTGTTCAATTAAGTTCTTCATTAAGGGTATTGTTTAATTAAGTCCTTCAGTATATACTATTTTCTACCCAATCTACCACCAAAGGAGGAAAATTAACGTGGAAAATTTACATAATAAAAAAAATAAGCACTTAACATTATCTGAAAGAATTAAAATAGAAGCTAGTTTAAACGAAAACTATTCAATTAGAAAAATCTCAAGGGAGATTAATAGACCACCTTCTACAATAGTATATGAAATTTCTAATCGTAAAATTATAAGGAACCAAACTATTTTAATGGGAAAATCAAAAATCCTAATTGTGATAAATTAGTTAAAGCAAGTTCTATTTGTAATGGTTGTAATTCTAAAATAGGTTGTCGAAAAAGAAAATATTATTATAGAACTAACGATTCTCAAAGTAATTATAAAGATATTTTAGTTTCATCTCGTGAAGGTATTGATATGGATTGTGAAGAATTTATGTTATTAAATAATACAATAAAAGAAGACATTGAAAAAGGACATTCATTTTACATGATTGTCCAAAACAATCCGAAAATCAATATAACCAAACGAACTTTGTATAATTATCAAGAGAGTGGTTATTTTACCACTAAAAATATTGATTTGCCTAGAAGGATACGATATAAAAAGAGAAAACGCTATGTCGGTAAAACCAAGAAAGATAAAATAATCAGAATTGGTAGAACCTATAAAGACTTCCAAGAATATATCGCCAACAATAGTATAACACATTTTGTAGAATTAGATACAGTAGAAGGTGTTAAAGGTAAAGAATGTTTACTTACTATGGCTTTTATTCCTGAAAACTTTTATAAATACTTTAATATTATTTTAACTGATAATGGCTCAGAATTCACTAATGTTTTAGACATTGAAAATAACAGTGGAATAATAAAAGATAGTAAGGTTTTCTTCTGTGATCCTTATCGTTCCGATCAAAAGGCTGGACTTGAAGTAACCCATTCGTATATTAGACGTTATATTGAAACTGGTCAAGACTTTACAAAATATACAAACAATCAAATTTTGGATATGACTAATAATATTAATTCAGCAAATCGAGAAAAACACGATGGTAAAACACCTTATGAAAAAATAATAGAAAGAATTGATGTTAAAATTTTAGATAAGTTTGGATATAAAAAAATAAATAGTAAAGATGTAATACTTAATGGTAGATTGGGATGCTCAACTTAGTTTTTCATAAAAATAAATGTTCAACTTAGTTGTTCACAATATATATGTGAGCAGTTTTTGGATGCCAAAAATTACGTTAATAACTAAGTTGAACACCATATTTCGGTCAAAAAATGAAAATAATAACATCCAAATGTTCAAGTAACTATTGCACAATAAAAGCTAAGTTGATTTTTATACTTTTGTTCAACTTAACTTTTCAATTAAACTTATTAATCTAAAAAATCATAATTTATTCTTCAATTTCCTAATTTATTACTCCCCTAAAAACTCTTTTATTACCTTTTCAAATTCTTCCTTAATAATTGGTTTTCCTAAAAACCCATCAAATCCAACTTCTAAATATTTCTCTTTTTTACCAGTTATTTCATCAGCTGTAAAGACAACAATCGGCGTTTTATAACCTTTTTCTTTTAATTGTTGCATAGTTTCCGTTCCATTTAAACCAGGCATCATCTCATCCATTAAGATTAAATCAAACTTCTGACCCTTACTTATTAAATCAAGGCATTCTTGTCCACTTAAAACTGAATGAATGTCTCCATTATATGGTAATAAAAACCTAGTAGCTACTTTAATATTTAAACTATTATCATCTACTATTAAAATACTTTTCCCACTTAAATCCAATTTTTCTAATTTAGGTTTATTAGAACCCACTACTAATTCTTCTTTAGAATTTATCTCCTTAATTCCTTGATTAATAGTTGCCGTAAATTTACTTCCCTTTCCATATTCAGTAGAAACAAGAGTACAGTCTCCACCCATTAAATTAGTTAAATATTTGGTAATTGCTAATCCTAAACCAGTTCCTTCAGTCGTTGTATTACGTTCCCCATCTAAACGACTAAACCTTTCAAATAATTTATCAATATCTTCCCTTTTTATTCCCCGACCACTATCTTCAACTGATATAATTAATCGGCAAATATCATTTTTAATAAGGCAATTTATGGTTACTAAAACAAAACCTACTTTTGTATATTTTATAGCATTAGTTATTAGATTTAACATTATTTTTTTAACATTATTATTATCTCCATATAAAAACAAAGGAATATCATGGGCTACTTTGATTTGAAGATCAAGTCCCTTTGCTTCTGCTTTTTGTCTTGTTAAAACATCTATCTCATTAAATAATTCCCCTGTATTATAATGCTTGTTTATTATTTCCATATTACCTGATTCTATTTTACTTATATCTAGAACACTATTTACTATTTCTAACAATGTATTTGAAGCTTTAGTTATATCTTTAAAAAAGTCTTTCGCTTCATTTACATCTTCTATTTCTTCTCCTATTTGACTAAATCCCATTATCGCATTTAATGGGGTTCTTATTTCATGACTCATACTACTTAAAAAATCTGATTTAGCTTGATTAGCTTTTTCAGCTTGAATTTTAGCTAACTCCATTTCATTTAACATTTTTAAATCAGGGTTTTCAATCGTAAAAAACATTATTAAACCAACATAAGAAAAAACCAATGATTCAAGCAAAATACTCGGATCAAGAGATCGCATTATTAAAGTAAATATCCCTAGCATAACTAAAATAACTAACGGAATATATTTTTTAAGGTTTAATCTTCTTTTCTTATTTATAATAGAATAACCTACTATAATTATAATTAATAACACATATAAGGCTACTACTGAAGTTAATATATGCATAGCAATCCCACCAGTATCTATTATATTTGGAAGATTAATAATTTCTAGATTACAAAGAAAAATACTTATAATAACCATTATATTAAAAATACTAGTTATTAAAATTACTCTATCTACTTTAGATTTTTTACAAGTTAGTAATACTATATATATAAATAATAGCCAGACTAATAATAATATCAAAATATAATCAAATCTATGTAATAAATACAAGATATTAATTGTTCCATATACTCTAGAAATTGTAACAATTATTAAGGCTAAAAAGGCTTCAATAAATGAGCAAATTAAATAATATGAATATAATTTAGTTTCAACAGTTTTTATTCTCTTTTTTAAAAAAAAGATAATATTAATAGTTAATGAAATTATAACTGCACTTATAGGAAAATGAACACTACTCATAAAAAACCTCACATTATCTTATTAATTCTTTTATTTTTTTTTTAATAAAAACGCATTATTATCATTATATTCTATTTTTTGTAAAAACTCAAAAACTTCTTCAAACTCAAAAATTTCTTCTTCTTTAAAAATTCTTTCTTTTATTTCTTCAATAGTAAAATGAGGCCACTCATTTAGACGAGTTTCTACATATTGTTGATAATAATCATTAGGAATTTCTTCTCTCTTAAAAATTCCTTGTTCTTTCCAAATCCCCCATTTTAACATTGCTAATTTATCTCTTAAATCTCTTATCGCCATTTTTTTAGTTAAGAATTCTTCTTTATAACAATTTTGATTAGGTTGATAATCAATTGCGGAACCTATATTAACACAAAAGTTCTTATCATATTGTTCAATTGCAATTGGAACAATAACCGCTTCCCCTCTTAAAGCACCTTCTATAACTCCAAATGAACTTGGATAAACAATTTGATTAGGTGATAAATTCCAAATTCCTTCTATAAACCACATTACATTTCCACCTTTTTGTAATACTTTAATCGCTGTTTCTTTAGCTATCTTCCGATCTTCTTTATTATAAACATCAACATAAATAACCCCATTTAACCATAAAAATATCCCATCAATTGTTTTATACATGTATTTTGGATCACCCAATAAAACATAGGCATGTTCTTTCAGGGCTTCTAAAATAATTTCAATATCATATTTACCAATATGAGTAACAGCAAAAATCTTAGGTTTATCCGTTTTTTTATTTAAATCATTAATAATAGTAATTTTATTTTGATTAACTAATCTTTGAACTTTTAATATCTTACTAGTTAAAAAATATAATTTTTTTCGTAATTGAACATTTTTTACTAATTCATCTTTTTCATATAAGTATTTTCTTAATCTGATATAATAATCATTCAATTCTTCTCGATTTAATTTTTGTAATTCAAAAAAAGATAATTTATTAAAGTCTTCAATCATTTTAACTACCACCCCTGAACATATTTTAATTTATTACTTCCCTAAAAATTCTTCTATCACTTTTTCAAATTCTTCTTTTATGATTGGTTTCCCTAAAAACCCATCAAATCCAACTTCTAAATATTTCTCTTTTTTACCAGTTATTTCATCAGCTGTAAAGACAACAATCGGCGTTTTATAACCTTTTTCTTTTAATTGTTGCATAGTTTCCGTTCCATTTAAACCAGGCATCATCTCATCCATTAAGATTAAATCAAACTTCTGACCCTTACTTATTAAATCAAGGCATTCTTGTCCACTTAAAACTGAATGAATGTCTCCATTATATGGTAATAAAAACCTAGTAGCTACTTTAATATTTAAACTATTATCATCTACTATTAAAATACTTTTCCCACTTAAATCCAATTTTTCTAATTTAGGTTTATTAGAACCCACTACTAATTCTTCTTTAGAATTTATCTCCTTAATTCCTTGATTAATAGTTGCCGTAAATTTACTTCCCTTTCCATATTCAGTAGAAACAAGAGTACAGTCTCCACCCATTAAATTAGTTAAATATTTGGTAATTGCTAATCCTAAACCAGTTCCTTCAGTCGTTGTATTACGTTCCCCATCTAAACGACTAAACCTTTCAAATAATTTATCAATATCTTCCCTTTTTATTCCCCGACCACTATCTTCAACTGATATAATTAATCGGCAAATATCATTTTTAATAAGGCAATTTATGGTTACTAAAACAAAACCTACTTTTGTATATTTTATAGCATTAGTTATTAGATTTAACATTATTTTTTTAACATTATTATTATCTCCATATAAAAACAAAGGAATATCATGGGCTACTTTGATTTGAAGATCAAGTCCCTTTGCTTCTGCTTTTTGTCTTGTTAAAACATCTATCTCATTAAATAATTCCCCTGTATTATAATGCTTGTTTATTATTTCCATATTACCTGATTCTATTTTACTTATATCTAGAACACTATTTACTATTTCTAACAATGTATTTGAAGCTTTAGTTATATCTTTAAAAAAGTCTTTCGCTTCATTTACATCTTCTATTTCTTCTCCTATTTGACTAAATCCCATTATCGCATTTAATGGGGTTCTTATTTCATGACTCATACTACTTAAAAAATCTGATTTAGCTTGATTAGCTTTTTCAGCTTGAATTTTAGCCAATTCCATTTCATTTAACATTTTTAAATCAGGGTTTTCAATCGTAAAAAACATTAAAAAACATATAAAAGTATGCCCAGTAGTAGCTATCAGTATTCCTCTATTATAAGATTGAATGGTAGCTACTATTATTAAAATAATTATACAAGCAATTATTGGAATATACTTTTTATGCTTAATTTCATTTATATTAATAATGCATTTTGTAATCCACATAAAAACTAGCAATACCGATGAACCACCTAAAAAATAAACCCCAGGACCATAACTATATACTATTCCTTCATTATTAAATACTTTAATTGGTAATAAAAATATAATTAGAGCACCTAAAATAACAAATATTAAAGTTTTTAATTTTAAATTAATAAAATATTCAGTAATTATTTGCTTTTTATTGTTTTCTTTAAAAGTTACTAAAAAAACATAAAGATTAAAAATCATTGCCCATGTGAAAATATAAACAACATATGCTTTTAAAATAAAGATTGAAAAAAGATAATATTTATCTATAATACTAATGGCTATATGACATAAAATTTCAAGTATTAAACCAATAATATTTGTAATTATTAATATTTTGTATATTTGATTTTCATGAGATCTTAATCTAGGTTTAGAAAAAAAGACCACTGTTAATAAAACTATAAAAATTAAACTAACTATTGGAAATGCCATAAATCTATTCATAAACAAAACTCCCTTAATATTCTTTTATATTATAATTATCGTTTTAAAATTAAACCATTAACTTTTTCCTTTTCTTCTTGTAATTCTAATTTTGAAACTACAGTTACTTTTATCTCATCCTCTTCTTCAAAATTTATTTGATAAGTTTTATTATATTCTGAATTAAATTTAAAATAATCGGTTTTATTTTCATATAATGGGAAAACATCCCTTTTATGAGTTGTACTACTAATTTCAAAATTATTAATAAACCTTGTTCCAAGCAAATATTCAATTCCACGGACATCCATTTGCTCTATATATTTTAACAAGTCCTCTTTATTATCTTTCCATTCTTCAGTTATAACTACAACCAGGGCAGGATATTCATTATCTTTTATTTTAAATTTTATTACTTCTGCTTCAGAAACTCCAGGATGTTTTAAAATACTTTGTTCAATTTCAAATAATGCATATTCTTTATCATTATTAATAAAGTAATCATCATATCTACCATAAACTTGATGTCTTTTATTACTTTTATGGTTAGCAACATCATCAGTATTAATCCAGCCATCAGAAGTAAATAAATGTTTATTTTTTTCTTCATCTAAGTATCCTGCTGTCGCACAAGGAGTTTTTACTTCCAAAATCCCTTGTTCATTATCTAGTAATACTTTTCTAGTTTTTGGGTCAACCACTCTAAATTTTACCCCTGGTAATGGAATAATAGTAACATCATCATCACATTTTGGATTTAATGATGATATCCCACACATACTTCCCATTTCTGTCATCCCATAACCATTTAAAATATATTTTATTCCTAATTCTCGAGTCGTTTCCCTAAATTTCTTCATTTGTGGTGGTAATATTGCTTCTCCACCAATAAAAATATATTTAACATGTTTCAAATCATCTTTCTTCAAACCTGAATTTGCTAAAGTTGCGACATGACTAGGAGCCGCCCCAGCAATGTTAATTTTCGAATCCTTTAATACTTTACCAAATGCATATTTATCATATTTAACTTCATATACATTTGTAACCCCATGGGCTAGTCCAGCATGTGATCCATGAATAGCACCAGTTGCATACCATAAAGGAATAAAAACACCATTCCGATCACCTGGTTTAAAACCATAATTTAATTCATCATAAATTTGAAGCATTTTAGTTAAACCATCTCCATATAGTTGAACGGACTTAGGCAATTTACTTGTTGTTGCTCCAGTAAGAAAATTACAAGCAATTTGATTCTCTTCATAAGGAAATTCTATATTTTCCTTAATTTTCGAACCCGTTTTAGCAAATTCTTTTAATCTAATAAATTGCATATCCATTGGTAATCTTTTACCACTTTTTACATATTCATCTAAAAAGTCTTTATCATCTAATAGACCTTTTCTTTTTCCAACGAACTTAACAAGTGGATGCATATAATCAGTTATTGACGTAATAATCATATTTTTAACTTCAGCCTTATGTAACCTAGAAATAAATTCTTCATTTAAAAATTTATCAAATATAAAAACTGTTTTACTATTTATATCTCTTGTGTATCGATTAGGATACTCATACAAAAAACCTGGTCCAGTCATATTAGCTATTTTATTTGCATCAATCGCACCATAAAAAGCATTTACACCAGCTATTGCTGATAAGGCTGATATTGTAATTGGTCCACCATTTTTCCCATCCAAATGTAAGAATGCTTTTTTGTAATCTTCAAACATTTTAAAAGTTTTATCATAATTAAATTTACTTCCAAAATACTCTCCAGCAATTGATTTCCCATTCCCCTTATTTCTAATTTTTAAATCTTCTACGACTCTCCTTTTCGGGTTTTTAATTTCAATTTCTTTCTCCATTTCTTCACCTAATTCCCTTTTGTGATAATATTATAACATTCCTTTATAAAATGTCAATAAATGAACTATTTTTTAAAAACTAAAACCTAAGTATCATTACTTATTTTCAATTAATGACAGAGAAACTTTCTTTTTATCTTGATGAATATCTAAAACATAACAATCAACAATATCACCAACACTAACTACTTCATTAGGATGTCTAATAAACCTTTCTGATAATTTTGAGATATGAGCAAGCCCATCATTATCAAGACCAATATCAATAAAGGCTCCAAAATCAACTACATTACGAACTGTTCCTTGTAATTTCATTCCTAGTTTTAAATCATCAAGTTTTAAAATATCACTTTTTAACAATGGTTTTTCAAGCATATCACGAGGATCACGATTTGGCTTTTTTAAAGAATCAATAATATCTTTTAAGGTGTATTTATCAGTATTTAATTTTTCAATATAATCTTCAATCTTAATTGAATTTAATTTTTCGATTAATTCATCACTACCAATTGAATTAAGATCCATTTCTAATTCTTCTAATAACTGATGAACAACTTTATAACTTTCTGGATGAATATCGGTAACATCTAAAGGATTAGTCCCATCTGTTATTCTTAAAAAACCAACTGCTTGAACATAACCATTATCACTAATTAATTTTTTCTTTATTAATTGATCTCTTGATGTTATTTTTCCATATTGATTACGATACTCAATAATTTTATCAATATTTCTTTTATTTATTCCTGAAACATATTTTAACAAAAAAGAACTAGCAGTATTAAGATTAACTCCAACTTGATTAACTGCTTTTGTAACTACAAAATCCAATGATTCAGTTAACTCTTTATTTGAAATATCATGTTGATAAAGTCCAACCCCAATACTTTTAGGATCTATCTTAACTAATTCTGACAATGGATCTTGTAATCTTCTACCAATACTAATGGCACTTCTTTCTTCAACACTTAATTCTGGAAATTCTAAAGTCGCTAACTTACTAGCTGAATAAACACTTGCTCCAGCTTCATTAACAATTATATATTCTACTTTATGATTAGCTTCTTTAATTATTTTGGCGACAAAAGCTTCACTTTCTCTTGACGCAGTTCCATTTCCAATTGCAATAATATCAATTTTATATTTATTAATTAAATCTAACATTACTTTTTTACTTTTTTCATTCTCTAATCTTGGTTCATGAGGATAAATTACTTTAATATCTAGTTTCTTACCAGTATAATCTATTACTGCTAATTTACATCCAGTTCGATAGGCTGGATCTAAAGCAAGAATCATTTTATCTTTTAATGGTGGTTGTAACAATAATTTTTCTAAATTTTTACTAAAATTATCAATCGCAACTGCTTCAGCTTCTTTTGTTAATTCTGATCTAATTTCCCTTTCAATACTAGGAGAAATTAAACGTTTATAACTATCTAAAATAAAATCCTTAACAAAATTAGAAACAAAAGATGATTCTGTTTTTATAATTTTATTATTTAAATAATTAATAATTTGTTCTTGATCTACTTCTAATTTAACAGTTAATATCTTTTCCTTTTCACCACGATTTATTGCTAATATTTGATGTGGCTTTAGATAATTAACTCGTTCTTGATAATCATAATATATTTCATATATTTTTCCTTCATCTGAAGCACCCTTTTTTATTTTGCTTATTAAGGAACCAGAAAGAAATGAATTTCTTCTAATCCATTTTCGATAATTAGCATTATCACTTATTGTTTCAGCAATAATATACCCAGCACCAGTTATTGCTTCTGCGATTGTTTTTACAGTTTCATTTATAAATGGTGCCCCTAGAGTATCAATATCTCCAATCGTAGGAAATTCCATAATTAATTTAGCTAATGGTTCTAAGCCCTGTTTTATGGCTTCAGTTGCTTTTGTTTTTTTCTTTTCTTTAAATGGTCGATATAAATCTTCAACTTCAACTAATTTAGTTGCCTTCATAATTTCTATGCGAAGTTCTTCAGTCATTAAATCCTTTTCTTCGATTAATCTAATTACATCTTCTTTTCTTTTTAATAAATTTATTTGATATTCATAAACTTCATTAATACTTCTTATTTGTTCTTCATCTAAATTTCCAGTTTTTTCTTTTCGATACCTAGCAATAAAAGGAATTGTATTTCCTTCACTCAACAAAGTTAATGTTTCTATAACTTGATGCTTACTTATTTTTAAATTGTTACTAATTTCTTTAATAATTTCTTGATTCAATTTAATTCTCCTAACTACATATATAAAATTATTTTGGTTTATCCCTTTTTATTATTGAGGCTCTTTTTATTGTTTGAGAACCATATTTTAAATTAATCTTATCGATTGTTTTTTCTAATTTTATTTTACCATCACGTTCTTTCATATTTTCAAATAATGATACTTGATAAGAACAGCTATCAGTTAATCCATCTAATCTAACTCCTATTAACCGAAGGGGTTCTGAATCCCAAACCTCATCAAATAATTTTTTAACAACTAAATTTATTTCATTAGATAAATTAGTTACATTTTTTAATTTTGTTTGATGAGTTTTATTATTAAAATATTTATCACGAATAATTACAGCAACTACTCTTGCATATTTATTTTGTCCCCGAAGTGATAAAGAAAGTTGTTCAACAAGGTTATCTAATACTTTATATAACACTTGTTTATTACTACAATCACTTTCTAAAGTTACGGTCCTGCTTATTCCTTTCGGGGCAATAGGTTCACTAACAACTTCTGAATTATCAATTCCATTAGCTGTTTCAATATATTTCAGGGCTTGATTTTTAAAATACTTTGATAATTTATATTGATCATAATGGGCTAAATCATGAATAGTATTAATCCCTAATTTTCTCATTTTAGGACTTGTTTTACGACCAACTCCAAATAACTTTTCAATTGGTAAGGGCCACATTTTTGTTTCTATTTCATGCTCATATAAGGTATGTACTAAATTGGGTTTTTTAAAGTCTGAAGCCATTTTTGCACATAATTTATTATTACCGATTCCAATATTAACGGTAAAGCCCAGTTTTTGATATATCTCATCTTTTATTTTATGGGCAAATAATAATTCATCACCATATAAACTTTTTATTTTAGTGTAATCTATAAAGCATTCATCAATTGAGTATATTTCAAGATCAGGCGAATAATTTTTAAGAAAGGTAAATAATTGATTTGACATTTCTTCATACCATTTTGAATTAGGGGGATAGGTCTTAAGGGCTGGACACTTTTTTCTTGCCTTATAAAGGGGTTCACCAGTAATTATTCCCACTTTTTTGCAAGCATCAGATCTAGCTAAAACAACTCCTGCTCTTTTTCTTTCATCACCAGCAATAACTACATAACTGTTGCGAATATCATATTTAAATCCTTGTTTTAAAAAAAGGACTGCTGTCCATGATAAAAAGGCATTATTAACATCAATATGCATGATAATTCTTTTCATAAAGTCACCAACTTAACTAAAATATTTGGGATATTTTTCTTTTAATTGATAATATAAACCTGTTAAATAATTGAAATTAATAACTGAAATACCCATTAAACTTATCATTGCTAACCATAAAATAATATTCATTTTAACTAATGAAAATAAAGTTGGAAGCCCTAAAACACCGAGTAAAAAACCAGTAATACAAAAACCAAGTAATCCTAGCCTAACTTTATTAAACGGATATGATATTTTATACAATAACATAAAACCAATAAAGGCACTTAAAACAACTGCTAAGGTTGATGTTTCTTCAAACTTAAGTCCTAATAATCGACCTGCTATCATAATTAAAATAATATTAATAATATTAGTAAATACAGTTGGTAGAGCTCGACTAATAACATTAGTAAAAAAATTCCCTTTTACCTTTTCCCAATTAGGTTCTATTGCTAAAACAAAAGAAGGGATTCCAATTGTAAAAACACTGGTTAAACTTAATTGGATTGGTTCAAATGGATAAGGATGATTAATAAATAAAAATAAAATGGCTAAAACAGTTGCATAAATTGTTTTAACTAAAAACAAAGTGGCTGATCTTTCAATATTATTAATCGTTCGTCGTCCTTCATTAACTACAAATGGCATTGCCTCAAAATTAGAATCTAATAAAATTAATTCTGATACATTTCTAGCTGCATCACTACCACTAGCCATAGCAACCCCACAATCTGAAACCTTCAATGCCAAAACATCATTAACGCCATCACCAACAAAACCAACGGTTCGATTATTGGCTTGTAATATTTGAACCATTTTTTTCTTTTGTAATGGACTTACTCGCCCAAAAATATCATATTTTAATGTTTTTTCTTCTAATTCTGCTTCACTTTTTATTAATGAGGCATCAATATAATTATTATTAACATCTAAACCAACTCGTTTAGCAATATCAACGACTGTTAAAACATTATCACCTGAAATTATTTTAATATTAACGTCTTGTTTTTCAAAATATTTTAAAGTTTTAATTGCCTCTATTCTAATATTATCCCTAAATAAAAGTAGTCCTAACGGTTTAAGGGCTTTAGGTAATTCTTGATTTTTAAATTCATAATTACTTTTAGCTAAAACTAAGACTCGATAATTATTAGAATATTCATCAACTAATTCTTTAATTTGATCATAATCATTTTTAAAAACAAATTCAGGGGCTCCGATTACAAATGTCCCAATTTCATAAAAACTTACGCCTGACCATTTTCTTAACGATGAAAAAGGAATTATATTATTAACTTTCCAATTACTATTTAAATTATATTGTTTTTGCAAAGCATCAGTTGTTTGATTAGAACCAAGATTTAAAACCATTTCTGAAATTATTTCTTTTATATTACTAGGATTCCCAATTTTTATAAAATCAACAAACTCAATTAAACCATTAGTTAAGGTCCCTGTTTTATCAAGACAAATCGTATCTATTCTTGCTAAGGTTTCTACACTATAAAGTTGTTGAATTAAAACCCGACGTCTCCCTAACCGAATAACACTAACTGCTAAAACAGTACTTGTCAATAAAATTAATCCTTCTGGAATCATTCCAATCATGGCTGCCACTGTCTTTATAACGGCTTTATTAAAATGATTATTATCAATTGATAATTGTTTAAAAAACAACATTACTCCAAGGGGAATAATCACAATTGAAATTAATTTAATGATTTTATTTAATGATTTTGTTAATAACGACTTTTTATTATTTAATACTTTTGCTTCTTTGGTTATTTGAGCACTATAATTATCATTACCAACATGTTTAACTTGAACTTTAACTTCTCCACTAATAATAAAACTACCTGATAAAAGTTTATCGCCAACCTTTTTATAAATTGGATCAGATTCTCCTGTGATTAATGATTCATCTACTTCACAATTTCCTTCTAAAATAATTGAATCACAAATAACTTGATTACCATTACTTAAAATAATTAAATCATCAATAACAATTTCATTAAGCAATATTTCAATAATTTTGCTATCTCTAATTACTTTTATTTTTAAAGCCGATATAAGTGATAATTTATCAATTATTCTTTTGGCATTTATTTCTTGAAAAATACCAATTAACGTATTACAAAAAACTACTCCCATAAAAGTTACATTTTTATAAGAACCAACCAATAAAACAGCCAAAGCCAATCCGAAATTTAAAAGGTTAAATAAAGTGAAAACATTACTATTAATAATTTTCATAACACTTTTACTTGGAACAATAGTATCATAATTAATTTGATTATTATCAATTCTTGTTTGAACTTCTTCATTAGAAAGTCCAGTTGCAATATTTACTTTATAACCTTTCATTTCTTACCATCCTATTCCTTTTTAATTATAACATTGATATAGCCTTTTATCAATTTATTTAGTCTAAAAACAAGTAGTCCTTGCCCTACTTGTTTAATTACACTTTTAAATGTTTTTTAACTGCTCGCCAACTTCCAAACATTCCCACTAATATTCCAATCGAAATTAAAATTCCAGACACATAATAAATAAATGGTATTGGTTTAATTAATTTAATAAAAGGCGAAAAGAATAATTCTCCTTCAAAATTATTATAAAGGGCAACATAACCATAAGTAATCCCTACGATAGGGAGAATTGAGCCTAGAATTCCTAAAAATAAACCTTCTAATATAAATGGTATTTTTATATTAATATTAGATGCTCCCACTAATCGCATAATGCCTATTTCTGTTTTACGGGAAAAAATAGTAATTTTAATAGTATTTGAAATCAGAAAAGCGGTTACTAAAATTAAGGAAATTACAATTATAATACTAATTTTTTCAACGACTTTAAATCCTTTAACTAATTGTTCAACCATATCTTCACCATATTTTACTAGGGCTATATTATCCATGTCTTTAATCTTATTTGCTGTCTCTCCTATTTTTTCTATATCTGATACTTTTACTAAAAAAGTATTTTGAAGGGGATTATCATCTAAAGTCCAATCTTCCATTATTTTACTTAAAACTTCTGATGATTCCATCATTTCTTTACTAATTTCTTCTTTTGATTCAAATTCATAAGATTCAACATTAGCCAATTTATTAATTTGTTGTTCAATTTTTAAAATATCTTCTTCTGTTGCATCATTTTCAATAAAAGCAACAATTGTAATATCCTTTTCTACTAACACCCCAAAATTATTTACATTATATGATAAGATTATTGAAATTGCTACCACTAATAAAGTAATTGTTATTGAAGATATTGATGCCATTGATAAAGAAAAGTTTCTAAAAACACTCCTAAAAGCATCTCTTATATTTCTTGCTAAAATTCTAAATACTTTCATTTATATAAGTTCCTTTCTCATAATCTTTTAAAATTCGACCAGCATCTAATAAGATTACCCTTTTTTTTGCTTTTTCAACAATATTACGATCATGAGTTACCATAATAATAGTTGTCCCTAATTTATTAATTTCTTCAATTACTTCCATAATCTCAGCACTTGTCTCTTCATCTAGGTTACCAGTTGGTTCATCACAAATTAACAATTTAGGACCATTAACAATTGCCCTGGCAATAGCAACCCGTTGTTGCTCTCCACCAGATAATTGATTAGGATAATTTTTAGCTCGATTCTTTAAGCCCACTAAATCTAATACTTTAATTACTTTTTGATGAATTTCATATTTAGGAGCCCCAAATATTTCTAACGCAAAGGCAACATTTTCATAAACAGTTAGTCTTTCTAACAAACGATAATTTTGAAATACTACTCCAATCTGTCTTCTCAATTTAAAAACTCTGCTATTTCTTAATTTAGCAACATCTATTCCCCCAACTAATATTTTCCCATTAGTTGGCTTTTCTTCTCGATAAAGCATTTTTATCAAAGTTGATTTACCACAACCAGTTGAGCCAATAACAAAAACAAATTCTCCTTTTTTAATGGATAAATTCATATCATAAATAGCGACAACTCCTGTTTTATATTGTTTTTGAACATTTCTTATGTTTATTAAGTCCACTATTTCACCACTTTCCTAATCCTTTTTTAATTTTAAATTAGCATTTATAAACATATCTAAATCACCAGCTAATACTTTCTCTGCATTATTATTTTCAATATTTGTTCGATGATCTTTTACCATTAAATATGGATGCAAGATATAACTTCTTATTTGAGAACCAAAATTAATTGCCATCATTTCTCCTCTTATTTTATTAAGTTCAGTCTCTTGTTTTTCTAATTCTAATTTATATAATTTATTTTTTAAAACCTCTAAGGCTCTTTCTCGATTTTGAATCTGACTTCGCTCATTTTGACAAGTCACTACTATTCCTGTTGGTACATGAGTTATTCTAACGGCACTGTCGGTTGTATTAACGGATTGACCACCAGCCCCACTGCTTTTATAAGCATCAACTATTAAATCAGTCTCTTTTATTTCAAGTTCAATCTCTTTATTTAAAAAAGGAATCACCTCAATTGAAGCAAAAGAAGTATGACGTCTAGAATTAGAATCAAATGGTGATATTCTTATTAATCTATGAACTCCAATTTCATTTTTTAAATATCCATAAACATTATCACCTTTAACCAATAAAGAAATTGTTTTATAACCAGCTTCTTCTCCTTTTTGTTCATCTAAAACTTCGACTTGATAACCCTTTTTCTCGAAGTAGCGCAGATACATCCGATATAGCATTGCTACCCAATCATTGGCTTCAGTCCCTCCAGCCCCTGAATGAAGTTCAAAAATAGCACCATATTGATCATAGGGTTCATTTAATAAAATTATTAATTCTAATTCACTTACTTTCGTTTCTATTTCTTGAATATTATTTTCTAACATTATTTTTATTTCTTCATCAAACTCTATTTTTAGTATTTCTATTAATTCTAAAT
>CAZGXD010000006.1:0-17303 GCA_964529625.1 uncultured Muribaculaceae bacterium | reverse complement strand
ATGTTTGCCAATTAATTTTCTTCTAGGTAATAATGGTTTATCACTTTTTCTTCTTTTGCCTTTTCCCCTTTTTTTAATTGTTTTAATATCTTCAAAAACAACAACTTGTTTAACCATATAATCCTTTTCTTTGTCTTGACTAGCTACAAAATGTTCATCAACCATAACATAAAGGGTATCAATATCAACTTCATTAGTAGTTTCTAAAACATCTAAATTAGCTTGTTTAATGATGTTATGAACGGTTTGTCTAGTCATAAGGTATTTTGAGTTATTATTAAGTTTAAATCGATTAGAAATAATATTGTTAATATATTCAGCAGTCTTAGAATAAGAATTATTAGCAGCATATTGAACAACTAAGGATTTAATAAAGGGATCATAATAATCATGTGCTTTAAGTCCCATCATACTATCAATAGGGCAATAAGTAGAGTTATTAAGGGTATTCAAGTAGATTGTTTTGGAATAAGTAATTTCGCCAAATATAGTTAAAATACTCCTAGTGTAAGTATTTTTAACATGATACCTGTTTGTTCTTCCTGGTTTATGTTTGAAACTTAAATCCAACATTTCAAAATAAGAAATTAAAAGTTTTCTAGCTATATCGTTAATAGTTTCATCAACATTAGAAGAAAAATTAATATAGTTAAAAACCCCCATATCCATGTTAATAATTGGAATAAGTGAAGAAAACTTATCCTTTATATGATTATTTATAATATTTTGTAGAATTTCACAATACTTATGTGGTATACTAAACATAGAAAACACCTCTTTTAATTTTTTTATATAAATTAATTTTAACATAGGTGTTTTCTTTTTGCTATCCCCAATTCATTTTACACTATCTGCTTGTTTTCTTGTTTTACAAACTAAATAAAAAGTGTTATACTTATTAAATAAAAGACGAGGTGTAAGAATGAAAGATTTTATAAAAAGGTTTAAAAAGGGAACCCACATATATATTAGTACTAACTTTTTATTTATATCATTTGTTTTAAGTTCAGTTTTTAATGGTTGGTTATTAAGAGCTTTTTCAGTTAGAAATTATTTTGAATTAAAACCATTATTAGCTGATTTAGCAGTTTGCTTAACTATTGGAGCGTTTGGATATTTTTTTAAACCAAAACAACAATTTAAGTATTTCTTTACTTGGTCAGTTATCATTACTGCTCTTTGTATAACAAATTCAGTGTATTATAGTAATTATATTTCTTTTACTTCAATTTCCCTTTGTTCAACTATGTTTCAATTATTTGATGTTGCTGATGCAGTAGTTGAAAATGTAATGGAAATTCGTGATTGTTTTTTTATTTGGCAACCAATTGCTTTAATTTTTATTAATATAAATTTAAAAAGAAATAATTATTTTGAGAGAGTTGCTAAATTAGAAAAAGGAAAAGTTAGAGCCCTTAATACCATAGTTGCTGCTTTAATTTTTTTTGGATTTTTTCTTTCGATGTTAACTGGACTTGATGTGGGACGGTTAGGTAAACAATGGAATCGAGAATATATTGTAATGAAATTTGGTATTTATACCTATCACATTAATGATATTATTAGTAGTATAAAACCACGGTTAAATCCTTTATTTGGTTATGATGAAAATGCTAAAATATTTAGGGAATATTATGAGACTAAAGTTGATTTAAGTAAAAAAAATAAATATACTGACATGTTTAAAGATAAAAATATGATTGTTATTCATGCTGAAAGTATTCAGCAAATGGTTATTGGTTTAGAGTTTAATGATATTGAATTAACTCCCAATTTAAATAAATTAGCTAAAGAAGGATTATATTTTTCTAATTTCTATGCTCAAGAAGAAGTTGGAACTAGTAGTGATACAGAATTTACTTTTAATACTTCCTTAATTCCTTCAAATAGTGGAACCGTTTTTATTAATTATTGGGATCGTGAATTTGTAACGATTCCGAAAATGTTAAAAGATTTAGGTTATTATTCATTTAGTATGCATGGTAATAATGGTACTTATTGGAATCGTAATGTAGTGCATAAACAATTTGGCTATGATCATTTTTATTATCATGAAAAGGATTATGAACTTGATGAGATAATAGGATTAGGTCTTAGTGATAAATCATTTTTTAGACAATCAGTTCCAATAATAAAAAAAATAAGTGAAAAGCATGATCGTTTTTATGGATTAATGATAACTTTAACAAATCATACTCCTTTTTCAGATATAGTTAGAAAAAAGTTAGTAGATTATGAAGTAGACTTTAAATATGAGCAATTAAATGAGGAAACTGAGGAAATGGAAATTATATCATCACCATATCTTGAAAAAACTAAGATTGGAAATTATTTTAAATCTGTTCATTACGCTGATGAAGCCTTAGGTCAATTTATTAATGATTTGGATGAAGCCGGACTTTTAGAAGAAACAATAATTGTTTTATATGGGGACCATGATGCTAAATTAAAAAAGGGTGAATATAATAAATTTTATAATTATGATCCGTATACAAATAGTTTATTAGATGAAGAAGATACTGATTATCGACTAGTAGATGCTTACGAATTAGAATTAAATAAAAAGGTACCTTTTATAATATGGTCAAAAAATAAGAAATTAGCAACCGAAGTAACTAAAGTTATGGGAATGTATGATGTTGCCCCAACGCTTGGGAATATGTTTGGTTTTAAGAATCCTTATGCGTTAGGTAATGATATTTTTAGTATAGATGATAATGTCGTGATTTTTCCAAATGGTAATTGGGTAACTGATAAGATATATTATAATAATCAAAAAAGTGAAGGTAAGTTATTAGATCCTAATGAACCAGTTAGTTTAGAGGAAATTGCTTATTATACTAAAAAGGCAGAGGAATCATTAAAAGTATCAGAATCGATTATTGTTTATGATTTAATAAGAAAAAGTAAAGAAACAATGGAATTAATGGAGGGTATAACTGAATAATGAAAAAGAAAAAACTAAATAATAAAAAAGTAATAATGTTTATTTTAATAGTTATTATAATAATTTTCATGATTATGGGAATAAAGAAATTAATAAAAGTTGAAGAACCTTATAGTGAACCTAAAGTTATTAGTAAAATAAATGGTTATGAATTAAAAGAAGGAGCTAGTTCTTATTATAAGAATGTATTTAATGACCTTAAAATTGAATTAAATAAAACCGAAATAGATGAGGAAAACTATGCAAAGATTATTAGTAAATTGTTTATTAGTGATTGTTATACTTTAGATAATAAAATTAATAATAATGATATTGGGGGAGTTCAATTTGTTTATGGACCTTTTCAAGATGATTTTATTTTAATTGCCAAGGAAACCTTATATAGTCATGTTGAGAATAACATTTACGGTAATAGGAAGCAAGAATTACCAATTGTTAAAGCAGTAGAAATTATTTCAATTGAAAAGAACAATTATGAATATTTAGAAACAAGGGATGAAGCAGCTTATTTTATTAAAGCCGAGATAGAATATGATAAAGACTTAGAATATCCTAAAGAAGTATCAATAATAATTATTCATAATAATCAAAAACTAGAAGTAGCTGAAATGGATTAAGTTTTAAAGTAGGTGGATTATGTATGCGTTTAGCAGTTTTGAGTGATATTCATGGAAATATAACAGCTTTAAAAAGATGTTTTGAATTAATTGATAAAATAAAAATTGATGGGCTTGTTTTTTGTGGGGATTATATTAGTGATGTTCCTCAAAGTAAAGAAGTACTTGAATATATAAGAATGAAAAGTAAACAATATAAAGTTTGGATTGTAAATGGAAATAGGGAAGAGTATCTAATTAATTATCATGAAAATCCAAAGAAAAAATGGACGATGGAATCAAATAATGCTGCTTTTTTAGTAGCATATAATTCATTAGATGAAGAAGATATAAAATACTTAAAAGAAATGAAAAAGGAAGTTGTTATTGATCTTCCTAATACTAAAAAAATATATGTTACTCATAAATATAAGGATATAAAAATTGATGATAATTTTAAATATAAGTATGTTATTTTCGGTCATACTCATCATCAATCTTTTTTTTCTAAATATGGAATTCGTTTTTTTAATCCTGGTTCAGTCGGACTACCAGTTGATGGTTTTCCAGGGGCAAGTTTGTTAATTCTTGAATTTAAAAATAATCATTGGTTACCTATCTTTTATCACTTAGAATATGATATAAATATTCCAGTTAAAATAATAAAAAATAGTGAAATTAATAATGAAAAGGTTAGGTGGGGTGATGTTCTTATAGAGGCTTTAAAAACTGGAACAGATCAAACTGGAATGTATATTCGGGAAGTAAAAAGATTAGCCCTAGAGCAAGGTTTAATTCCAGTATTAGAACAAGTGCCTAGTGAAATATGGGCTTTAGCTCGTAAAAATTTAAACTTGGATTAAAAGGCAATTAATTCTGCTCCTTCTCGTGTTGGACCATACTTTATTGAACCTTGATATTTTATTAAAACTACATCATCAAAATGATATGCCAGACTACCACCATCACTTGTATTTTTCATATTAATTGTTTGTTGAATGTAATCATCAATATTTTTCATAATTTCATCACCATTATAAGTATATCTAAAATAAAAAAATAATAAAAGGATAATTTACTGTCAATCTAGGACAAACTATTGACATATTAAATAATCATGATAAAATATACTGTCAAGGGAGGGCTAATTATGATTAAAAAAATTGAAATACCACCGTTAAGTACTATTGATAGTGTTGTTGAAACTTTATTAGAGGCCAAAGCAAGAGGGGAATCAGTTTATGCTGAATTTTATGGACATAAATTATATTCTGATACAATTACGTTAGAATCGGCTTATTTAGAGATGACAGGAAAAACAGAAATTGAGCATAAAAAAGATTTAGAAAAACGAAAAAAGGAATTTTTAGAGGAAGCAACTAGAGAAGGTCGGTTTGTTTTTGAAGAAATTAAAGTATCACCGTTAAGTACTATTGATAGTGTTGTTGAAACTTTATTAGAGGCCAAAGCAAGGGGAGAATCTGTTTATATTATGTTTGAGGGACATAAATTATGTTCTGATACAATAACTCCAGAATCTGCTTATTTACAAGTGACAGGAAAAACAGAAATTGAGTATAAAAAAGATCTTAATAGACAGAGAGAAGAATATAAAAAGGATTTTGAAAAATGGCAAAAAGAATATCAAACAGAACAAGCTATTTTAAATATTCCTTATTGGACTGAAAGAGGACAACGACTTATTTATCCAGAAAGATATCAAGAATGGGAAAAATGGGTAAATAATCGAGCAAGAGATTTATATTATGGGGCTGATTTGGAAGTTGCCCTAGAAATTATGCAAATAATTGAAAATGGTGCTACTATCGAAGAGGCTACAAATATCTTTGAAAAGCAAGTTCATGCTGATATGCCAAATTCTATGATTAGAAAGATTATATTTAATTTTTCAAGTAAGGGTCCAGAATTTTGGGAGGCAACAAGTTCTGAAGAAATGTCATTAGATGAGAAAAAAGCCATAGAAGAGAAAAAGGCAGAAAATCTTAGATTTGCTGAACTTTATCCACAAGAAAAATCAGTCGGGAAGGGTTTGTAAGAACTCTTTTTTAATTTCAAGAAATAAACTCTATTATTATTTATAAATATAAATTATATTAAGTCATAATAAAAAAAATATTATTTTATTTTAAAGGGGAATGTATGTTATAATTTAAGTAGGGAAGTTAGGAATGGGATATAACATGGAAATGTATAAAATTGAAAATTTGAAAAATAAAATAATATTAGGAGATACATTACAAGAATTAAAAAAAATTCCTGATGAATCAATTGATGTTATTTTTGCTGATCCACCTTATTTTATGCAAACAGAAGGGGAATTGCTAAGAGCTGATGGGACTAAATTTGAGGGTGTAAGTGATAATTGGGATAAGTTTAATGGTTATAAGGAATATGATGATTTTAGTATTAATTGGTTAAAAGAATGTAAAAGAATCTTAAAACAAAATGGTACAATTTGGGTAATAGGTTCTTTTCAAAATATATATAGGTTAGGATATATAATGCAAAATCTTGATTTTTGGATTTTAAATGATATTATTTGGTCAAAACCAAATGCTGTTCCTAATTTTGCGGGAACTAGATTTCAAAATTCACATGAAACATTATTGTGGTGTACAAAAACAAAAGAAGCAAAATATACATTTAATTATAAAACCATGAAATATTTAAATGAAAATAAACAAGATAAAAGTGTTTGGGATATTGGAATTTGCATTGGGAATGAAAGAATAAAGAATGGTGATGGCAAAAAATTGCATTCAACTCAAAAACCAGAAAAATTATTATATAAAGTAATTTTATCAAGTACTAAACCTAATGAAATAATCTTAGATCCCTTTTTTGGAACGGGAACGACAGGGGCAGTAGCGAAACAGTTAGGAAGAAATTATATAGGAATTGAAAGAGAAATAAAATATGTTGAAGCTGCGACTAAAAGAATTGATAATATAATTAAAGAAAAAGATGATATTAGTAATTTAAGATTAGAGGTTAAACCTCCAAGAGTTCCAATGCCTGATTTATTAGAAAAAAATTATTTAAAAGTAGGTCAAACGTTATATAATAAAAATAAGAAAATAAAAGTAACGGTTACAGAAAAAGGTTATGTGACTGATGAAGAAGAAACTTTATCTATTCATAAAATGTCAGCTAAACATTTAAATAAGACTAATAATAATGGTTGGACTTATTATTGGGTATATTATAAAAATAAGTTTATAAAGTTAGATGAGTTAAGATATAAATATATCGAAGAAAATGGGGGTGGGGAAATAAAATGCTATTAGAATTTGAAGTTTTTGAAGAAGAAATAGATAAAACAATTTATGGAAATACTAAATCTAAGCTTTTAAATAAAATAGCTACTAGTCCGGATAGATATATTGGATTATTTAGAACAACTTCTCCTAAAATGAAACTAATGCAAAATTTAACTCAATCTCATGAAATTAGTTTTGGAGATTTTGTGGAAAATATCATTACTATGTATTTCGGGCTTTTTTATAAAAATTTACCAAAAAAGGCAAATTATAAAAATGAGCTTATATTATTCGATCAATTATTTATTTATGAAAATACAATTTATATGATAGAACAGAAAATAAGGGATGATCATGATTCAACAAAAAAGCGTGGACAATTTGTTAATTTTGTCAAAAAAATAAAATATTTACAACAAGAATATCCAACTAATAAAATATCAGCTTCAATGTGGTTTGTTGATAATAGTTTAATGAAAAATAAAAGATATTATTTAAATATGATGGAAACAGAAAAAGCAAAATTACAAGTAGAACTAAATTTATTTTATGGTGATGAATTATTTATATATTTAGATCAAATGTCAATATGGGATGAAATGATAACTTATTTATTTGAATGGAAACAAAAAGTAGATAATGATATTGATTTAAACTTTGAAAAGGATTGGGAAGAAACAAAAAAGGAAATTTATGAATTTGTTTCTAAAGGAAATTGGGAGAAACTTCTAAACAATAATAAAGTAGTAGATCAAATTTTTCCAATTTTATTTCCAACAGAAAGGTTTAAAGAAATTTATTATGATTAACTTATTATTATAAAAATCAACTTAGCCTTTATTGTGCAATAGTACTTGAACATTTATTTTTTTATATCCTAATTTATCTAAAATTTGATTGTTTGTATGTTTTGTAAAATCTTGCCCAGTTTTAATATAATGTCTAATATATGAATGAGTTACTTCAAGTTCTATTTTTTGATTAGATGATGAGAATCACAAAAGAAAATTTTATTATTTTTTATTATATTATTTATCATATTTTTTTAGACAATCCATTTTAGAATTATAATCATTACAACCAAAACTTGTTTTAACTAATTTATTTCCTTTGGTGGTAGACTTTGAAAAAATATTAGATACTGAAAGACTTAATTGAATGGGGGATGTTCAATTTAACTTGTCATTTAAAGCAAATTTTTAAAATCAAGGGAAGTATATTAAAAGTCAAATGGAAATGTTATAATTATTAATAGAAATTGAGGTGATATCAAAATGACTAAAAATATAACATTTGTTGATTTGTTTGCTGGAATTGGTGGTTTTTATTTAGGCCTTTCAAAAGTTGGATTTGAATGTGTAGCAAGTGTTGAAAATAATGAACACGCTTGTAAAATGTACGAGACTAATTATAATGTTAATCCTTTTGGAGATGTAACAAATATTAATTATAAAAGTTTTCCAAATTTTGATATCTTAACCGCTGGATTTCCTTGTCAATCATTTTCAATATGTGGGAAACAAAAGGGTTTTTATGATGAAACAAGAGGAACCTTAATTTTTGATCTTTTGAAGTTAATTGAATATAAGAAACCTAAAGTAGTTTTCTTAGAAAATGTTAAAAACCTATTAACACATGATAAAGGTAGAACCTTAAAAGTGATAATAAGTAGTTTAGAAAATTTGGGTTATACAGTTAGCTATAAAGTTTTAAATGCAAAAGATTTTGGAGTACCACAAAATAGAGAAAGAATAATAATTATTGGAACATTAAATGGGAAAGTTTTTGATTTTTCAAAGTTAAAGGTGAATCCTATAAATTCAATGATTCCATTTTTAGATGTAAACGGACCATTTGAATTTTTAGAAGAAAAGGATTATACATTATTAAAATCAAGTGAAATAAAAAGACAAAAAAATTCAGGATTAATTTTTGTTGGATATAGAAATAAAAAAATACGAAAGAATGGAGTTAGACCTGGAACAATTCATTTGTCAAGAGTTCATAAACAAACAAATAGAATATATTCAGTAGAAGGAATTCATCCAACCATTGCATCACAAGAAAAAAGTGGTAGGTACTGGATTTATGTCGATGGAAAGGTTAGAAAATTAACAATTAGTGAATGTTTTAGATTTATGGGTTTCCCTAATAATTTTAAAAAAATTGGATTAAATTCTCAGTTATATGAAAGAATTGGAAATAGTGTTTGTGTTAATATGATACAAGCCGTTGGTGAAGAAATATATAATCAAATATTTAGGGATGATAAAATAAATGCTGAGCAAATAAGTCCAAGGCAATTTTTAGAAGATGTTTACAAAAATGCGATTGATTTGGAAAATTGTGATTTTTCAGAAATTAGCAATGAGCAAAAATAATGGTGTGATTTCTTAGTAAATAATGAAGAAAATTTAAAAGGCGTATATACTGTTGCTGTTACATCTTTAGTATATAAATCATTGCATCCTGAACAGGATATTAGAAATCATAAAGTGGAACTTGAAAATGGATATAGTGGGAGAACGTTTGATGTAAAATATATTACGCCTTTTTTGAAATCAAAACACTTTCTTGGTGCTATGAAAGAATCTGGATGGCTTACTAGGAGCTTAGAACAACCTCATCCTTATAATCTTGATTTTCCTGGTAAAATAAATAATAAGAAAGTAAAAAATGCTTTTTTAAATTTATTGGATTCTATAGAAAAAAACGAATTAAATCCACTGATTGCTTTAACATATATATTTAGTAAAAGTATTATCGAAAAAAACAAAAAATTAGTAGTATTAGTAAATCCAATTAAAAAAGAAACAAAGGCATCAATTGAAGAAATAATGTATTATTTGAATAAACATTTTTATTATAAATATAGAACAAGAGGAGCATCACTTTTACCAGTTATAGCAGTCTATAGTATTTATGAAATATTACTTTCTGAAATGGAACGTTATAAAAACAAAAAATTAGATCCATTGGCTTCACATACTAGTTCTGATAGAAGTAGTGGTTCAACTGGCGATATTGTAATAAAAGATTCAATCGGAAATTTATATGAAGTTGTAGAAGTAAAATTTGATATTCTTATTGACTATACTATTATTGAAGATATTTATAAAAAAATTGCTTCTACTAAAGTTCAAAGATATTATGTTTTAAGTACTAAAGGCATTGTGGAAAGTAAAAAGGAATTTATAAGTGCCAAAATTGAAAGTATTGAATCTCAACATGGATGTCAAATTATTGTTAATGGAATAATGAATTCAATAAAGTATTATTTAAGATTAATTAATAATACAGATGAATTTTTGAATACATATTTAAAAAACTTGGAATTAAATACTGAATTGAATTATGAGCATAAGATAGCTTGGAATAGCATTATGAATGAAACAATAAAAAATTAAGATTAAAAAGGAATTGATTTCTATGTTTTTTGAAATATTATAGTAGAATATATTGTGATTTTATTTGTATAAATTAAGATTAGAGGTGACTTTATGGCTACAATTACAGTTTCTAATTTATCATTTAATTATGATGGTAGTTATGATAATATTTTTGAGAATGTTTCCTTTTCAATTGATACTAATTGGAAACTGGGCTTTATTGGTCGAAATGGAAGAGGAAAAACTACATTTTTAAATCTTTTAATGGGGAAATACGATTATAGTGGGAATATTTCATCCAATACACATTTTGATTATTTTCCATTTGAGGTTAGTGATAAGAGTAAAACGGCTTATGAAATTGCCTTTAAAATGAATTCAGATTTAGAGGACTATGAAGAGTGGAAAATAGACCGAGAAATTAATCTATTAGAAATGAATCCGGATGATGTGTTAACAAGACCATTTGAAACATTAAGTAAAGGTGAACAAACTAAGGTTTTACTAGCTATTCTATTTTTACGTGAAAATAACTTTTTGCTTATAGATGAGCCTACAAATCATTTAGACGCACAATCTCGTGTAATAGTAGCACAGTATTTAAGGAAGAAAAAAGGTTTTATCTTAGTATCACACGATAGGGTATTCCTTGACACTTGTGTGGATCATGTGCTTTCTATAAATTGTACTAATATTGAAGTCCAAAAGGGAAACTTTTCTTCTTGGTGGGAAAATAAAAGGCGACAAGATGGATTTGAATTAGCAGAAAATGAAAAATTGAAAAGGAATATTTCGAGATTAGAACAATCATCAAAACAAGCAACTGGATGGTCTCATCAAATTGAAGCATCTAAATCACGTGATACGACTCAAAGTGATAATCGAGTAGATAAAGGATTTATAGGAGCAAAAGCTGCTAAAATGGCTCAAAGATCAAAGAATACACAAAATCGTAGGGATAAAGCACTTGAAAATAAATCAAAACTCTTAAAAAATATTGAAACAGCGGAAGATTTAAAATTAAACCCTCAAACCTTTAAAAAAGATAGATTAATTGATATTTCTAATTTATCAATTTTCTATGGGGAAAATCAAGTTTGTGAAGATATAAGTTTTGTTGTGGAAAATGGGGATAGAATACAACTTAAGGGTAGTAATGGATCTGGGAAATCAAGTATTATAAAATTGATATTAGGTGAGAGTCTAGAATATACTGGTGATATATTTGTGGCTAACAATTTGAAAATATCATATGTCTCACAAGATACTTCATTCTTAAGAGGCAACTTAACTGACTTTGCAAAAACATGTAACATTGATGAAAGTCTTTTTAAATCAATACTTCATAAGTTGGATTTTGAAAGATTACAATTTGATAAAAATATAGAAAATTATAGTGAAGGACAAAAGAAAAAGGTCCTTATTGCTAAAAGTTTATGCGAACAAGCTGACTTATATATTTGGGATGAACCATTAAACTACATTGATGTTCTTTCTAGAATGCAAATTGAAGATGTAATTTTAAATTATTCTCCAACAATGATATTTGTCGAGCATGATGAATTGTTTTCGAAAAAAATTGCAACTGGTGTAGTGCAATTAGAAAAAGGATTTAAAAAAACATGAAATGAATTGTTTTAGATTGACTTTTTATAAGAAAGTGCTAATATAAACGTTAATTGAATGGGGGAAAAATGTTTATGAATACTAAAATTGCAGTAGTTGTACCTGTGTATAATGCAGAAAAATTTATTGGAAGGGGATTAAATAGTATACTTAATCAAAGTTTTAAAGAGATTAAAGTAATATGTGTTAATGATGCTTCACCTGATAGTTGTGGTAAAATATTAAATGAATATGCTACTAATGATGAACGCATTGTAGTAATCAATCATGAAGTTAACAAAGGTGCTGGCGAAGCTAGAAATACTGGATTAAATTATATATTTGCCAATCTTCCTAATGTAGAATATATTTCTTTAATAGATGCTGATGATAGAATAGATCTTAATACTTATGAAAAAGCATATAGTGAAGCAAAAAAATGTAATGCCGATATATTAAATTGGAACTTTTTGCCTAGTACTTACTGGGAATATAAAACGGAAGTTACAAGTGATGTACTGGATTATGATGGTAATTGTTTAGAAGCAATATTTGAACATAAGGAATTTTATACATTTATAGTGTGTTGGAGTAAATTATATAAAACGGAATTACTTAAAAATATTCGCTTTTCTGGACGTCAATTTTTTGAAGATGGAAGTTTTGCTTATAAAGTTTTGCCAAGGGCTAAAAGAATGAGGGTTATACCAGATATTCTTTATGAATATAATATTGAAAACCCAGATAATTTATGTGCTAAAATAGATGGTTCTGATAGATTAAAAGCGATTTTTAACACAATAAAAGATACATTTGTAGATTGGGCGGAACTAGGAATTTGGGAAAAATATAAATATCAATATATGCAACACATTCTTCTTTATGCTTCTTTGGTATGTCCTAATGTTATAGATGATGATTATTCTAAGGAATTAAATAATAGTTTTGGATTAAATATTTTAAGCGAAGAAACAATGAGTAATGTACCGGAAGAAACTAAAGAGTATATCCTAAGAATGACTAAAAAAATTAAAAACTAGAAAAATAATTCTAGTTTTTTGGTAATAAAAAAGAAAGGGGAAAAATAGTATGTTTATTTTACCAGAAAAATATGGCAAATCAATAATATCGATGTTTGGAATAATAGGTGAAGAATGGTTACTTGATGTTAATAACATAGTAAATAAATATGTTGATAAATTTAACTTAACGAATATTAGTATACACGAAAACTTAAGTATAAATTTAATTTTATATGCTAAATGTGAAGAATTTGGGGACGTGGTATTAAAAATGGGTCCTCCTATTTTTGATGAATTGATAATAAGAGAAGTCGTAGCATTAGAAGCCTTTAACGGAAATGGTGCTTGTAAATGTTTTTATAATAATATAGAGGACGGTGTTAGAATTTTAGAGAGATTAGTTCTAGGCGAGGAATTACATAATATTGAAGATCGAGAAGAAAGAATAAAAGAGTTTTGTAGTGTAGCATTGAAATTAAATGTAAAGATGACAGAACATAAACAACTACCCACGTATAGAGAAATATTAAATAGAACAATTAGCCAATTTAATGAACAACCAGAAAAATATCAATCATTGGGAGAATATATAAATTTAGCTAATGAATTATATAAAGAAATTGAAAATTGTAATTTACCAAAATATTTGTTACACGCTGATTTGCAACATAGTAATATATTAACATCTGGTAATAGTAGAAAAGCAATAGATCCTCATGGTTTTTTGGGTGAAAAAGTATTAGAAACTGCTAGATTTATGGAAGAAGAAATTATAAAGCAAGAATCAACTAAAAAGAATATTTTAGAAGTTTTAGATTTTATGTCAAAATACTTTGGGGAAGATAGAGATTTACTTTGTAAAGTATTATTTATCGATTATGTTTTATCTACTTGTTGGGATATTGAGATGAATTTACAAGATAATCATATAAGTGAAGATATAAATAATTTAAATCTAGTAGTAGATTATCTGCAAAATATTTCAATATTAGATAATGGCAAAAAACTAGTGTTTTAATTTAGAAAATAATATGATTGGAGAACAAACAATGTTAATAAATGAAAAAATAGAAATGGCTGTTGATATATGTAAAGGGAAGCGAATTGAAGGGTATCGGGATTTTTTTAAAATATATCCATTTTCAACGGAAAATTTAGTAGGTTGGATGAGTTTATTTGATTTTTTAGATAAATCTTTTTTAACAGTTGGCTCATCGTGTGACTAGGTTTTTAATGGTGCTCTATTAGGCAGTAAAAAGCAAACTGTAGTTGATATAAATTCATTTGTTAAAGAATATTATTATCTTAAAAAAGCTGGGTTGTCAATTTTAAGTAGAAAGGAATTTTTGGATTTTTTTTGTTCTTATAATTTTAATAGAGAAAAAAATGAACAAGTTTTTAATTGTAGTACTTTTGAAAAAATAGCACCTATTTTATCTGAGTATAATTATGATGCTTATTTATTTTGGATTAAAATATTTGAAACAGTTAATGGTAATGAAATCAAACAAAATTTATTTTTAAGTGATGAAGAGCGTTGTTCCCCAATACTTCAAAAAATGAATTTATATTTAAATAATGATGACTCTTATAATCAAATGCAAGAAGTTATAAAGAAATTAAATGTTGATTTTGTTTGTTCTGATATTTATAAAAATGAAGAATTGGGTTTATACGATAATGTGAACTTATCAAATATAGGTCAATATGCTCATAGTAAGGAAGAACTTATAAATTTTAAGAATCTTGTCTTAAGATTAGTAGACTACTTAAATATTGATGGCATGATGATGGTTATGTATATTTTTGGTACGATAAGAAATAATTCTAATCCTTCACATGATTCAAATTTTGTTAAATCTTCTATGATGGAGTTATTTGAAGATATTAGTAGTGAGGTTCATGCATTTCCAAGTGTAAAAGAATTAGTATTTGATGATAAAAGTTCGCCGGATTATGCAATGATTTATAGGAAAATTAGATAACAAAAAAATTGTTGGATGTTTTTTGAAATATTAAAAACAATTTTTTTTATGTATTTATTCTTATATTGGACATGATTCATTGCAATAATGAATTGAAATAAAATTTGTAGAAATAAAATTATTTTTTTGTTTTTTGTTATTTAAAAGCCTTCATAATCTTCAAAAGCTAATAAGTAAAGAGCTTTTAGTAAATTTGGGTTTTTTGTTGTTAATTCCTTAAGTACAGTATCTTTTTTAATTGACAAACCTTTTGATTCTTCAAGAATTTCATCAATTACAGAAGGGAGAATGGTACAAATTTGATAGAAAGCATTTTTTTCTCCAGTTACTTCATGATAAAATTGGTCAATCGAAACTCGTCTAATTTTTTCATTTATAATAGATTCTCCATCTAAACTAATTGGCCAAGCAATGTTTTGACTTTGTTTTGCCATGATTTCGACTAAATAGCAAACACTTTTATCATCTAATAATATTTGATTTAACATTTTCATATAAGTTTTTTGGTTTGAAGACGAGTTCATTGTATTATGTTTATTTTTCATTTCAACATAAACTTTTTTGCCATTTGAATTTAAAAAGGTTATGTCAAAACCTTGCTGTGGTACTTCGCAGTTTTCAAAATATTTAAAAATGTTTTGGTGAAAATATCCGATAGCATTTGTATTAGTTTTATCCCTTTGTCTTGCAATTTCTTCAATAATAATTGTTTTTATATCTTTTCCATACACCTTACTATCAAAAGTTAATTTTATCGGATCGATTATATTTTTGTTGAATTTTTTTAAGTCAATTGATTTTAAAGTTTCATTGTAAGTTTTGATAGTTTCTTTAATATGCATTTTTAAATCTTCATTGGATATAAAATTAAGTCTATTCATTTTTTCCCCCTTCTAAAGCTTCTATAACTTTTTTCCCGACTTCTTTTGCTAAGTTTACTGGAACAGCATTTCCAATTTGTTTATATACATTAGTAACTGCTCCGCTAAATTTCCAATCATCAGGGAAGGATTGAATTCTTGCGTATTCTCTAGTTGTAAATGGTCTTGTTTCTTCAGGATGACATCTTTCGGTTTGTTTTTGGGCTGGTGAACAAGTTAGAGTTAGCGAAGGCTCATCCCAAGATAACCTTCTAGCAATGCCTGTTTTTCCACCACCCATATAATATGTTGTTTTCATATAATCTTTTGCAATTTTATCTGGTAGATCCTTCCAATATCCTCCTGGTGGAACTAATTTTAAAACTTCAAGTTTAGATTCTGAATATCTGCTACCAGGAGAATCAGGAACATCTTTTAAAATATCTTTTAAAACAGGTTTATAACTGTGTGGCTCTGGAAAAGAAAAATTGACTGTAGATAATAAATTTTTTCGAGTTCCAATAATAAATATTCTTTCTCTTTTCTGAGCTACTCCATAATCCCAAGAGTTTAAAATTTTCCATTCAACTTTATAATTTAAATCTTCAAATGTATTTAACATTGTTTCTAAAGTTTCACCTTGGTCGTGACTTGTAAGCCCTTTTACATTTTCTGCTAAAAACATCTTTGGCTTTAATTGTTTTAAAAATTCTGCATAATGATAAAATAAAGTTCCCCTTGTATCATCAAGCCCTTTTCTTTTTCCAGCATAACTAAAAGATTGACAAGGATATCCACCAGATAACAAATCAAGTTCACCTTCTTTTAAATTGAATATTTGTTTTAAATCTTTAGTAGTGATTTCTTCTATATCATTAACCAATATATTCCAATTTGGACGATTGATCCTTAGTGTTTTGCCTGCTGTTTTATCTATTTCTATTAGACCTATATGCTCAAAACCAGCTTGTTCTAAGCCTAGTGCTAAACCTCCTGCCCCTGCAAACAATTCAATAGATGTATATGTATTATTATTTTTTGCTGTCATTTTTCAATTCCTTTCGATGATTATTTTCTTATATAAAGTTATATTATTGTTTCAATATTACAAATATATATTAATTATAACATGTATAGTAATAAGGATAAAGAAGGGATTAGGTAAATTAATTAAAAATAAAAAAATGGGAAGAGTAAAATATGATTTATTCTTATTTAAAAAGATTAAGGCATAATAAAACCCTTGAATATCAAGGGTTATTTTTAAATGGAGCAAGTGACGAGAATCGAACTCGCATCTTCGCCTTGGCAAGGCGACATTCTGCCATTGAACCACACCTGCACTAAATGGAGGGCCTAGTCGGATTTGAACCAACGCTCAGGGATTTGCAGTCCCATGCCTTACCACTTGGCTATAGACCCATCTAATTAAATTATAGCAAAAGGAGAGAGCAAAAGCAAGATGTTAGTATATCTTATTCAAATTGTAAAATAAAAGGAATAATTTTATTTTTGGTTTACTATTTCTTGTTTAATTTTTAAAAACATTATATAATGATATTGTTAATCTGGAGGAAATATGAAAGAATTTTTAAATAAACTTAAAACTAATAAAAAG
>CAZGXD010000005.1:0-19892 GCA_964529625.1 uncultured Muribaculaceae bacterium | reverse complement strand
AAGAAGTTTTTTATAGGTTTAGAATGGCACCCTGAATCAATGATTGAAGATGAAAAAATGAATAATATTTTTAAACAATTTATTTTAGCTTGTAAATAGGCACTTAAATTGTTTTTTTTGAATATTATTAAATAGGGGGTGAGATTTTGGATCTTTTAGAGCTAGTAGAAATTTGTCAAGGGGAAGTAATAAAAGGGGATTTAGATAAATATAAAAAGATTCGTAATCTTAAATTAGATAGTCAAAAAATAAAAAAGAATGATTTGTTTATTGCTTTAAAAGGGAAAAGGTTTGATGGTCATGACTTTATTCTTGAGGCGATAAACAAGGGAGCCAGTGCAGTTATAGTTGAAAAAGAAATAGCGATAGAGACAGAAATACCAATTATTAAGGTAAAAAGTACTTATGATAGTTTAAAGAAAATAGCTATTTATAAAAGAGAATTAAATAAGATTCCGTTAATTGCTGTTACTGGAAGTGCTGGAAAAACAATGACTAAAGATTTAATAGGAGCAGTGCTAAGCCCTAAATACAGGGTTTTAATAAATGAAAAAAGTGATAATAATCATATTGGAGTTCCCAAAACTTTGTTTAATTTAAATAAAAGGGATGAAATAATTGTTTTAGAATTAGGAATGAATCATCAAGGGGAAATAAAGGAATTGTCAAAAATATGTCAACCAGATGTTGGCGTTATTACTAATATAGGTACTGCTCATATTGGGAATTTAGGTACTAAAAAAAATATATTTCAAGCTAAAATGGAAATTCTTGAGGGAATGAATAACGGTAAATTAATTATTAATGGTGATGATAAATTTTTAAATAAAATTAATAAAGATAAGATTGAGATCATTACAAGTGGAATTAAAAAGAATAATCATTTAATTGCTTCTGAAATTAAATGTTCACTTTTTAAAACAACTTTTAAAATAAAGGTTGATAATAAAGAATATAAAGTAGTTTTTAATGTTCCAGGGCAGCACTTAATAATTAATGTTTTATTAGCGATTCAAGTTGGATTATTGTATGAAGTTCCACTAAAAACAATCATTAAAGAAATCAAATTATTTAAAACAAAAGAAAAAAGAATGGAAATAATTAAACTTAAAAGAAATAATATTCTAATTGAAGATTGTTATAACTCTAGTTTTGAATCGTTAATTGGTGTTTTAGAATTAATAAAAAACAATCCTTTTTATAAAATAATTATTTTAGGTGATATTTTGGAATTAGGAAAACATAGTAAAAGGATACATAAAAAGGTCGGGCATTATTTAAAAGGTATTCCTAATAAAGAAGTTTTGTTAGTAGGAGAAAAAATGAAAGTTCTTGAAAAACAATATTTACATTTTGATAATAATCAAGATTTAATTAAAGAATTGAAAGAAATAGGAATTAGTAATGCTCTTATTTTAGTTAAGGGATCTAGGTTAATGAAATTAGAAGAAATTACAGAATATTTAAAAGAGAGGATACTTTAGTTACTTTTTATTGTTGAACAATTATTTAAATTAATATATAATTACAACAAGGAAGTGGAATCATGAAAATGAAATATCATCTTTTAAATAATGACAAAGATACAAAAGCAAGATTTGGAAAAATAGAAACTAAAAGAGGTACCTTTGAAACCCCAATGTTTATGCCAGTTGGGACTTTAGCTAATGTCAAAGGATTAACTAAAGAAGAACTAGAGACAATAAATGCTGGAATAATTTTGGCTAATACATATCATTTATGGTTAAGACCAGGAGAGGAAGTAATAGAAAAAGCATCAGGACTTCATAAATTTATGAATTATAATGGACCAATTTTAACAGATAGTGGTGGTTTTCAGGTTTTTTCGCTAGCTAATAAAAAGGATATTTTAGAAGAAGGGGTAATTTTTAAAAGTCATTTAGATGGTCAAAAATTATTTTTAACACCTGAAAAATCAATTGAAATTCAAAATAAATTAGATAGTGATATTGCAATGAGTTTTGATGAATGTCCACCATATCCAGTTAGTTATGAATATATGCAAAATAGTGTTTTAAGAACCCTACGCTGGGCAGAAAGAGGAAAAGATGTTCATCAGAATCCAAACCAAGCTTTGTTTGGAATTATTCAAGGGGGAGAATTTGCTGATTTACGAAAATTAAGTGCCCTTGAAACTGTTAAATTAGATTTTGATGGCTATGCAATTGGAGGAATTAGTGTTGGTGAATCTAAAAAAACAATGTATAAAATGATAGATTATTCGGTTCCTTATTTGCCCGAAAATAAAGTAAGATATTTAATGGGGGTAGGCGATCCAATTGATATTATTGAAGCCGTGATAAGAGGAGTTGATATTTTTGATTGTGTGTTACCAACTAGGCTTGGTCGTCATGGCAGTGCTTTTACCCGAAAAGGTAGAATTAATTTAAGAAGGGCTGAATTTAAAGAAGATTTCTCAACGCTTGATGAAAATTGTGATTGTTATACTTGTCAAAATTATACTAAAGCATATTTAAGGCATTTATTTGTTTGTAAAGAGACTTTAGGAGGTCGATTATTATCAATCCATAATCTTCGCTTTTTAATAAAATTAACTGAAGAATTAAGAGAAGCAATTAAAGAAAATAGAATTCTTGAATATAAAGAGTCTTTTTTAGAAAAGTATAATAATTAATAAAAAAAGGGGAATATCTTTTTTATTTGTTAATTTTTTGTTATAATCATATCAGGGTGTAAATATGAAAAGTATCTTTCGGTACTCGATTGAAGAATTATCGGCTTATTTTATTGAAAATGAAGAAAAATCTTATCGAGCCACTCAAATTTATGAATGGATATATAAACAAAAGATTAACGACTTTAAAGAAATTAAAAATATTAAATTAGAGACTAAGGAAAAATTAACTCAAACCTTTAATTTAAAAAGATTAAAAATTCTTGAAAAATTAGAAGGAAATGATGTTAAAAAATATTTATTTAAATTAGATGATGGAAACATCATTGAAACAGTATTAATGAAACAGTCATATGGTAATAGTTTATGTATATCAACTCAAATTGGATGCAACATGGGTTGTCAGTTTTGTGCTAGTGGAAAATTAAAAAAAATTCGTAATTTAGAAGTTGAAGAAATGGTTTTACAAATTTTAACTATCGAAGAAGATTTACAGATTCGCATTTCCCATGTTGTTTTGATGGGGATTGGGGAACCATTTGATAATTATGATAAGGTTATTAAATTTATAAATATTATTAATCATCCTAAAGGTCTTGCTATTGGAGCTAGGCATATAACCGTATCAACTTGTGGGATAATTCCAAAAATAGAATCTTTTATTAAAGATGGTAAACAAATTAATTTGGCAATATCTCTTCATGCTCCTAATGATAAACTCAGAAATAAATTAATGCCAATTAATAAAGTTTACAATGTAGAAGAGTTGTTAAAAATAATTAAAAAATATATAAAAGCGACTAATCGACGAGTAACTATAGAATATATTATGTTGAAAGGAATTAATGATGATATTGAAACTGCTATTGAATTATCTAATCTTTTAAAAGGTATCAATTGTTATGTTAATTTAATTCCCTATAATGAAACTAATAATTTAAAATTTAAAAAAAGTGATTGGGGAACAATAATGAAATTTTATGATTGTTTAAAGAAAAACAAGATTGAAGTAACGATTAGAAAAGAATTAGGAACAACCGTAAAGGCAGCTTGTGGGCAACTTCGAGCCAATTATAAGGAGGGGCAGTAATGGAATTTTTTTATTTAACAGATTCAGGGAAAATAAGGGATCATAATGAAGATAGTGTCATAATAAGTAAAAATAATAATGATGAATATTTATTAATTGTTGCTGATGGAATGGGTGGTCATCGAGCCGGAGAAGTTGCCTCAAATATAGCGATAACCCATTTGGATAAACGTTTTAAGGAATTAGATGAAGTTGGTAATAAGGAAGCAGCAATTAATTGGTTGAAAACAATTGTTAGTGAAGTTAATATTTTGATTTGTAAATATGCTGAAGAAAATCCCTCTAGTCTAGGGCTAGGAACAACTTTGGTGTTATGTCTTAAAACTGATGCGTATTTATTATTTGGAAATATTGGTGATAGTTCTGGATTTGTGTTTAAACATAAAAAATTGCATAAAATAACAGTTGATCATACATTAGTTAATTTATTAGTTAATTCAGGCGAATTAACACTTGAAGAAGCTAAAGATCATCCTAAGAAAAATGTTTTAATGAGAGCCTTAGGGGCTACTAATACTGTGGAAATGGATATTTTTGATGTTGAAATAGATATTGATGGTGTTTTATTATGTAGTGATGGTTTAACTAATATGTTAGATGAAGAACAAATAAGTAGAGTTTTAAACGAAAATATTTCGTTAGAAGAAAAATTAAATAAATTGGTTTTAAAGACAAATAATCGAGGAGGAACAGATAATATATCAATTGCGTGTTTTTTAAAAGGTGGTGAAGATTAATGATTGTCAAAGGGCAAAAAATTAATGATCGTTATCAAATTATAAGATTAATTGGAGAGGGAGGAATGGCCAATGTTTATCTAGCTCAAGATATTATTCTTGATCGTAAGGTAGCCGTTAAAATTCTTCGTGGTGATTTAGCAAACGATGAAAAATTTGTTCGTCGTTTTCAAAGAGAAGCAATTTCATCTTCTTCATTAAATCATCCTAATATTGTTGAGATGTATGATGTAGGCGAAGATGATGAAAAATATTTTATTGTTATGGAATATATTGATGGGCGAACTTTAAAAAGTTTAGTTAAAAGGCGAGGAGCTTTAACTGTTGAAGAAGTTGTTGATATTATGTTACAACTAACTAGTGGTATCATTCATGCTCATAATGGATATATTATTCATCGGGATATTAAACCTCAAAATGTTTTAATTTTAGATGATGGTCGTTTAAAAATAACTGATTTTGGAATTGCAATGGCTTTAAATAGTAATGAGTTAACCCAAACAAATTCAGTTATGGGTTCAGTTCATTATTTATCACCAGAACAAGCCAATGGTAATGGGGCAACAATTAAAAGTGATATTTACTCGTTAGGAATTTTAATGTATGAATTATTAACTGGGAAAATACCATTTCGAGGGGAAAATGCCGTTGAAATAGCAATTAAACAAATGAAAGAACAAATACCAAGTGTTCGAAAACATAATCAAGATATTCCCCAAAGTTTAGAAAATATTATTTTAAAAGCATGTGCGAAAAACCCAAAGAACCGTTATGATAATGTTTCAGAAATGTATACTGATTTAGAAGTAGCTTTAAATGAGAAAAATAAAGATGTAAAAAGGGTAGTTTATAAATATCCTGAACAAGATTTGGAGGAAACAAAAATTATGCCTTCTCTAAAAGAAAATCAAAACCTTGGAAAAGAAAATGAAAACGAAGATGATAAAAAAATAAATAATATTTTAATGTTTCTTAGTATAACTGCAATTGGGTTAATGGCATTACTTGTGTTAATGGTAATTTTCTTACCAAAAATAACTGCTATTCCTGAAATAAGGATGCCAGATGTTTCAAATATGGAAATAGAAAAGGCGAAAAGAACCTTAATTGATTTAGGCCTTAAAATAGATGATGAAATTAAAGAAGAACATCATAATGAAATAGAAGCTGGAAAGGTGACTAAATCTAGTCCCCGTTATAATAGTACCATAAAAAAGGGAGGTATGGTTTCTTTATATATTTCACTAGGAGAAGCTGGAATAATAATTGAAAATTATATTGATAAAAATTATTATGAAGTTAAAGCATTACTTGAAACAAAAGGAATTTATGTGTTAACTGAAAAATTACCAGTTGATGATATAACAGAATATAAAGATAATATTATTATTGACCAAGAACCAAAATCAGAAACAAAATTATTAGAAGGGGATACAGTAACATTATATTTACCTGATATTATTACTGAATATCCTAATTTTATAGAAGAAGAATGGTCATTAACTGATGTTGAAGTATTTGCGGCTGAATATGGATTATCTTTAACCGTTGAATATAATAGTGAAAGTGATTATCCAGAGGGTACGATTATATCTCAAAGTCGAGTTCCTAAAAGTGAAGTTATGAGAGGGGCAACTTTAAAAATAGTAGTTGCTATTGAACCAATTATTGAGGAACCTGAAGATCCATTAGAGGAAATATTACCAGGAAATGAAACATGATTGGAAGAATAGTTAAAATAATTAGTAATGATTATACCGTTTTAATTGATGATAAATTATATCTTTGTAAAGCAATTGGAAAGTTTAGGAATCTAAAAATTCGTCCAACAGTAGGAGATATAGTAGTAGTTGATATAAATAAAAAGGTAATTACTGAAGTTAAACCAAGAAAAAATGAATTAACTCGTCCTTTAGTTGTTAATGTTGATCAAGTTGTTATTGTTATTAGTGTAAAAGATCCAACTTTTTCAACAAATTTATTAGATAAATTATTAGTTCATGTTGAATATAATCATATTTTACCGATAATTTGTTTTACTAAATTGGATTTATTAACAGTTTCAGAACGAATTGATTTTGAATCATATTTTAATTACTATCAAAAAATTGGTTACCAAGTTTATTTTAATGACAATCTTTATGAAATTAAAAAAATATTTAAAAATAAAATAACCGTTTTAGCAGGGCAAAGTGGAGTTGGGAAATCAACTTTATTAAATAAATTAGATCATAATTTAAATCTGTTAACGGCTCCTATTTCAAAAAGTTTAGGGCGGGGGAAACATACGACTAGGCATGTTGAATTGTTATCAATTTTAGGGGGATTAATAGCTGATACTCCTGGTTTTTCCTTACTTTCATTTGAAGGAATGGAAAAAAGTGACATTCGCGATAATTTTATTGAATTTAACGAATATCGTCAAAATTGTAAATATAAAGATTGCTTTCATAATCAAGAAGAAGACTGTGCGATTAAAGCAAAAGTAGAAACAAAAGTAATAATGAAAAGCCGTTATGATAATTATATAAATTTTATAACTAAGGAGTGATTTATGAAGATATCAGCCTCATTTTTATCTATAAAAAATGATTTAAAAGAAAATATAGAAAAATTAGATAAAACCACAATTGATTATTTACATCTTGATATTATGGATGGTAAATTTGTTAATAATACTACCTATAATATTGATGAAATAATTTATTTATTGAAAAACACTATTAAACCCAAGGATGTTCATTTAATGGTTAGTGATGTTTTAAAATATATAGATGATTTTAAAAGCATTAATCCAGAATATATAACCTTTCATTTAGAAGCAGTTTCAAATCCTAATAAAATAATAACTTATTTAAAAGAAAACAAGATTAAAGTTGGACTTGCTCTTAAACCAAAAACAAAAGTTGAAACTATTTTGCCTTACTTATCACAAATAGATTTAGTTCTAGTGATGAGTGTCGAGCCTGGATATGGTGGTCAAAAGTTTATTTCGGATATTATTCCTAAAATAGAGTTGTTAAAAGAATTAAAAGCCCAAAACAATTATAATTATGTTATTGAAGTTGATGGGGGAATTAATATTGAAACCATTAAACAAATAAAAGGGGCTGATATAGTAGTAGTTGGTAGTTATATTACTGATAGTGAAGATTACCAAAAACAAATTGATAATTTAATTAATTAATTTTATATTTACTTTTATGAAAAATTAATATATAATCTTATAGGTCAAGGGGGCTTAAAGTGAAAATAATTTTAGTTAAAGATTATGAGGAAATGAGTTATTTAGGTAGTTTAAGAATAGCTAAGGAGATTCTAGAAAACCCAAATGCTGTTTTAGGATTAGCAACTGGTTCATCACCATTAGGAATTTATAGAAGATTAATTGAAATGTATAAAAATGAAATACTTGATTTTTCTAAAATTACAACTATAAATTTAGATGAATATGTCGGGCTAGATCAACAACATCAACAAAGTTATCGTTGGTTTATGAATAATTATTTATTTAATCATATTAATATTGATATAAATAATACTTATCTTCCTAATGGAATGGCTAAGGATTTAGAAGAAGAAGGAATTAAATATGATCAACAAATTGAACAATTAGGGGGAATTGATTTACAATTATTAGGAATTGGAACAAATGGTCATATTGCCTTTAATGAACCTGCTCCTGAATTATTAGTAGGAACCCATGTTGCTAAACTTTCTAAAAGTACAATTGAAGCGAATTCTAGATTTTTTAATAATATTGAAGAAGTCCCAACTACTGCTCTGACAATGGGACTTGGACAAATAATGAGAGCAAAACAAGTTTTATTAATTGCTTCTGGTGAGCAAAAAGCTGAAGCCTTAGGAGGATTACTAAGTGGAAAGATTACTACTGAAAATCCTGCGACAATGTTACAATTACATCGAGATGCAACTGTTATTGCTGATGAAGAAGCTTATAAATTAGTAAAAAGAAGAGGCTAAAAAGAAATATTTGTTCTTTTTTGTTAGATTATAATTAAGTTTTAAAAAAGAAAGGAGAAAAATGAATAAAATAAAAATATTTAGTCTAGGTGGACTAAATGAAAACGGTAAAAATATGTATATTGTTGAAGTCAATAAAGATATTTTTATATTTGATGCGGGATTAAAATATGCTGATGATCGGATGTTAGGAATTGATTATATTATTCCTAATTATGATTATTTAAAGGAAAATCAAGATAGAATAGTTGGAATGTTTATAACTCATGGTCATGATGAACATATGGGGGCAATTCCTGATTTTTTAGTTGATCTTCCTAATTTAAAAATATATGCGACTGCATTTACTTTTGAAATAATAAAAAATGAATTAGAGGATGAAGGAATGACAACTTCTAATTTAATCTTAATAAAACCTCATCGAAAAATAAGGTTTGGGCAAAATAGTATTTTCCCAATTAGTTTAACTCATTCCGTGCCAGATACAGTTGGATATGTTTTATATACTGAAAGTGGTACTATTTTTTATACTGGTAATTTTGTTTTTGATCCAACAATGCAAGGACCATATAAAACTGATATTGGAAAATTAGCTTATATTGGTAAACAAGGGGTGTTATGTTTATTAAGTGAGTCATTATATGCTGATAAAAAAGGTTTTACTTCCCCTAATCATAGAATATCAACTATTATAAGGGAAACCTTAAATAAAAATGAAGGTCGGATATTATTTAATATCTCTCAAAATTATCTATATAGAATTCAAGAATTATTAATGGAAGTAAGTAAAACAAAGCGAAAATTAGTAATTATGGGGAAACGACTTGAAAATTCTATTATTAAAGCAATTGATATGAAGTATATTGAATTTGATAAAAGTAAAATTGGTTCTCTTCAACATCTTAAAAATGAAGATACTGTTATCTTAATATCAGATGAACGGGAAAAACCATATTCAAATATTAGGCGAATTGTTCGAGGTTATGATAAATTTGTTAAAATAACTGAAGAAGATACAGTAGTTTTTGCAACCCCAATATATGATGGGTTGGAAAGAAGTGCCACCAAATTATTTGATAATATCGCTAAAATAGGGGCTAATGTAGTCTTAATATCATCTAAAAAGTATTTGGAACATCATGCTTCAAGTGAAGATTTAATGTTAATGTTAGATTTAATAAAACCACAATATTATTTTCCAGTTATTGGTGAGTATCGTCATCAAGTTGCTAATGCTATGATTGCTTCTAAAGTTGGAATAGCAGAAACCAATATTTTATTAAAATTGAATGGACAAGTAGTAACATTTGAGAATGGTAAATTAGTTGATACAAATGAAAAAATAAAAATTGATGATATTTTAATCGATGGAAAAACAGTAGGTGATATTGGAGAATTAGTTCTTAAAGATCGCGAATCATTAAGTGAGAATGGAATAGTTATTGTTACGGCTACTTTATCTAAAAGTACTAAAAAGATTTTAGCTGGTCCAGAAATATTAACAAGGGGTTTTATTTTTGTTAAAGAAAATATAGATTTAATTAAAGAAACCGAAAAAATATCGTTAGAAATAATTAATGAAAATATAAAAATAAATTATATAGATTTTAATAAAATCAAATTAGGGATTCGGGATAAATTAGGAAAATATTTATATAAAGAAACTGGATGTAAACCTATGATTTTAATTGTTATTCAAGAAGTTTAAAAGACTTCTTGAATTATTATTTAAAAATAAAATTGATAAAATATGTAGTCGATTATCAATTAGTAGAAATGAAGTGATAACTTGAATTTACCTGATTTAGAAATGGCTCGAAAAAGAACCAATAAAAAAGTAACTGTTTTTGATAAATTTGAAATAGAAGAGGAATTAAAACAGCTTGGACAAAATAAAACTTATTATATAAGAACTTATGGTTGTCAGATGAATGAACATGATACTGAAAAAATAAAAGCCATTTTAGAAGAAATGAGCTTTTTAGAAACAGGGAAAATGGAACAAGCAGATTTAATTATATTAAATACTTGTGCTGTTAGAGAAAATGCCCATAATAAAGTTTTTGGAATGATTGGACGCATTAAACATTTAAAAAAAACTAATTCAAAATTAATCGTTGGCTTATGTGGATGTATGGCTCAAGAAGAAATAGTAGTTAATGAAATATTAAATAAATTTAAGTGGTTAGATCTTGTGTTTGGAACTCATAATATTTATGATTTGCCAAATATATTAGCAACTTCTTTATCTAAAAATAAAGTAGTTATTAATGTATTAAGTAAAGAAGGAAATATTTATGAAAATATTCCTATTAAACGAGAAAGTCCTTCTAAAGCTTGGGTAAATATAATGTATGGATGTGATAAGTTTTGTACTTATTGTATTGTTCCTTATACTAGAGGAAAACAAAGAAGTCGAAGACCTGAATTTATCATTAAAGAAGTAAAGAAATTAATGGAACAAGGTTATCAAGAAGTTACTTTGCTTGGACAAAATGTGAATGCATATGGCAAAGATTTAGATTTAGATTATTATATGGAAGATCTTTTAAATGATGTGGCTAAAACAAATATTAAAAGAATTAGATTTATAAGTAATCATCCTTGGGATTTTACTGATCAAATGATTGAAGTTATAAAAAAGAATGATAATATAATGCCTTACATCCATTTACCACTTCAATCGGGTTCAAACAAAATTTTAAAATTAATGGGTAGAAGATATACTAAAGAAAAATATCTTGAACTTTATAATAAAATAAAAGAAACAATTCCTAATGTTGCAATAACAACTGATATTATTGTTGGATTTCCTTCTGAGACAGAAGAAGACTTTAATGAGACTTTAGATGTTGTTAATCAATGTCAATTTGATTCTGCCTATACCTTTATTTTTTCAAAACGGGTCGGTACTCCAGCTGCTAAAATGGTTGATTCTGTATCTTTAGAAATAAAAAGGGAAAGACTACAAATTTTAAATACATTGGTAAATAAATATTCTAATTTAGCAAATCAAAAGTATTTAAATAAAGAAGTTTTAGTTCTAGTTGAAGATATAAATGAAAAAGATCAAAATAAATTGTTTGGTTATACTGAGACTATGAAAAGAGTAAATTTTAAAGGTAATAAAAATATTATTGGCAAAATTGTTAAAGTAAAAATTAATAAAGTAAAAACTTGGTCTTTAGATGGTGAAATATGTATCTAAATAAAAAAAACATTATTTTGTTTTTTTAAAAAGAAATAGAAAAAGTTAGATAATTATGTTAGAATAATTAAAAGGGTGGTATGATAGAGTGAAGAAAAGAAAACAAACTTTAGGGCAGTATTTCACCAAAGAAAAAATATGGTTACAACCTCAAATTTATTCATTTATAAAAAAAACGAAATGTACTATTGCTTATGATCCATTCGCAGGGGATGGTGATTTAATTAAAATGTCGGAAGATTATGGAATAACAAAAATTGTTGGTTTAGATATAGATGAAAATTTAGAATGGGAAATAAATGATAGTTTAAAACATATTCCTCATATTGATGGGGCAATAATTATATCTAATCCCCCATATTTAACAAAGTATAGTGCAAGTAGAAAAAAAATAAAAAACATGGAAGAATATTTTAAAAATTATACTGATTTATATCAATTAGCGATTGAGAAAATGTTACAAGCCCAAGAATATATTGTAGTAATAGTTCCCGAAACTTATCTTAACAGCAATTTTTTTAACAAGTATTTATCGAGAGTATTTAGTGTAACAATTTTAACAGAAAGTCCTTTTAATGATACTGAGAACCCAGTTTGTGTTGTTTGTTTTGATAATATTAAAAAAGAACCACCTAATATTAGAGTATATATAGATGATATTTATTTAAATGATTATTCATATTTCAAAAATTTAAAATTAACACCAAAAAATAAGTATGGAATAAAATTTAATATATCAAGTGGAAGTCTTGCTTTAAGAGCAGTTGATTTAACAACTCAAGATAAAAAAATCAAGTTTTATGAAAAAAAGGATTTACAATATGACTTATCAAAAATTAAACATAGCTCTAGATTAATTACAGTTATTGATTTAAATTGTAGTGATTTAGAGTTATCTAAATTAGTTATAGAATGTAATAAAATATTAGAAGAATATAGAAAAAAAACAATGGATATAACTTTATCCCCCTTTAAAGGAAACACAAAAGATGGTAAAAGAAGAAGAAGATTAGATTATAAAACAGCCCGTTGTATTATTGAAATGGCAGTAGAAAACTTACAAAGGGAAAGTGGGCAACATGCTTAATAATAAAAAGTTGTTTAATGAATGTTTAAAATATAAAGTTAAAAATATAGATAAAACTGCTAGAAAAATATTAAATAAAATAATTATTCCAGAAAATAAAGATAATCTAAATGATTTATTGGTTCATAATTCTGAGTTGATAGAATTATTAACTCAATATAATAATAATTATAAAAAATCTTCTTTTTGTGTTGAAACAATCATTTCTAAAATAGATGAATGTTTAAAGTTTGAGGGTATGAATTTGTGTCCTTTTTCACAGTATTTGATGGTTCATGATTTGACTTATAATATCTATTTAAATAAACTTGCTTTAGAAGAAAAAAAATATGTAATAGAAAAATATTTAAAAGATCGACATCAAATGTATAAAAATCATAATTATTCAAGTATAATTTTTCAAGTATTAGTGGATAATTATAGTCATAAAAGAAAGTCTACTATAGGAATAGAAAAGTTAAAAAAAGCCTGTGAAAACAGGAAAATTTATAAGTTTCAAGGAAATATGGATAGTAATAAATATTATTTGTTACCTGATAGTGGTGATAAAAAAATATTTGAAGATATAATTCAACATTTTAATATTCGTTTTCAATTTGCAGAAAAACATCAAGGTAAAATGCCTGATATATTTATAAAATATAATGATAGATTTATTATTGTAGAACATAAAAAAATAAAGGAAACTGGTGGAGGGCAAGATAAACAAATAACTGAGATAATTGAGTTTATAAAACAAGGGGAGCGTGGAGTTAATTATGTTTCATATTTAGATGGAATTTTGTTTAATGAATTAATTAATCCGCCCTTAAATAATAAAACATATAGAATGAAAAATGATATTATTAATTATTTATCAAACAATCCATATAATTATTTTGTAAATGAATATGGTTTTAATAAATTATTAGATAGTATAATTGTTGAATAAATAAAATTTAAGATTGTTTAGTTTTAGGATATTTATATTATTTTTGTGAACTTTTACCCTAATTAAGCATAAATTAATGTAAGGGGTGATATGATGGCAATATATAAGGAAATAGTTACAAAAGCTATAATTGGAAAAGGTAAAAAATACTTTAAAAATAATTATACTTTTGAGGTAGAAACTAATCCTACAACAGTATTAGGTTGTTGGGTTATAAATCATAAATTTAAAGGCTATAAATCGGGAGAGAGAATAGGGGTAGATGGTTCATATGATGTAAATATTTGGTATTCATATGACAATGATAGTAAAACAGCAGTAGTTAGTAAAAAGGTAGATTACAATGAATTATTTAATGTTAAAATTCGTGATAAAATCGATTTAAATGGTGATACAGATATTATAGTAAGAACTTTAAATCAACCAAATTGTACTAAGGTTGTAATAGATGATCAAGATAATATTAATTTTGATATTGAAAAAGAACTAGGGGTTGAAATTGTTGGAGAAACTAAAATGAAAATAGCTATTGAAGAAGAAGAAGAACCGTGGGATATTTTAGAGGATGAAGTAACTGAAGAAGTATTAGATGAAATAACTGATAATGTTACTGAAGATTATATAAAATAGTGTCAATAAAAAATGGTTGACACTTTCTTTTTTTTATGTTAAGATTATTTAGAAATGGAGGCAAAAATGGCTGTAAAATTAAGATTAAGAAGAATGGGCGCTAAAGGGCAACCCTTTTATAGGATTGTTGCCGCTGATTCAAGAAGTCCAAGAGATGGAAAGTTTATTGAAATTTTAGGAACTTATAATCCTTTGACAGAACCAGCAGAAATTAAAATAAAAGAAGAATTAGTATTAAAATGGTTGCGAAATGGGGCTAAGCCGACAGAAACAGTTAGGAATATCCTTAGTAAAACTGGAGTTTTAGAAAAGCATCACCTTGAAAGAGCAACAAAAAAGGATAATAAATAAATATGGATTTAGTAGCATTAACAGAATTTTTAGTAAAAGGTATTGTTAAACAACCTGATATGGTCTCAGCAAAACAATTTGACAATACTGAAGAAGTTATTATTATTGAAGTCTTAGTAGCTAAAGATGATATGGGTAGTGTAATAGGGCGTAAGGGAATAAATGCCAATGCAATTAGAACCATTGTTCAAGTGGCTTCTTATGCTCAAGAAAATAAACCAGTAAGAATTAATATTGATTCATTTTAAAAAAATAGGTTTACATTAACTTATTTTTTTGTTATACTTATCATAGTAAAAAGGAGTGTGATTAGATGTGGGAAATAGATGAACTACTTTTTTTGATTAATCGTAAAAAAGAAAAAATAAGAATATTAAAAAGTATAAGTCCTATTAACAAAGATGAAATTTCTAATACTATGATAGAGATTTATAATTTAATAATACGTTTAAATCAGCTTTATGAAAATGAGTATCAAAAAAGTGTTGCGGAACTTGGTAATCTTGAACCTAAAACTATTGAGGAATTAGGAATAAAGGAGCAAAAACAAGTTGAATTATTAGAGGAACATAAACAACGGTTAGGATTAGAACGATTATTTGATCGACTTTTTCCAGAAGAAAATGAATTGTTAGATTGGTGTAATTTTATTAATGAAAAAATTGATGAGCAAACTTTAGAACATCAAGAAAATATTGTACTTGTTCAAGAACAATTAGAGAAGGTTAAAAATAATAAACAAAAAGAACTTTCATTAAATGAAGAATATAGAAATAATCATTTAAAAATTAAAGAAATCAGAGAAAAAATGATGGCATTTGAAGATTTTAATACTAAATTAAATGAAGAATATGTAAAATTTATAGAAACTAATGAAATTGATAAAATAGATGTAGAGTTTGCTTTTAGAACTCAACAATTAGCACTTCGTAAAATACAAGCAGTTGAAGAAAATATGGAATTGCATCGTCAATCTAATAATTTGGATCCAACTTTAGGTAATTTGTTATATAGATATCATAATAATCCACGTGATAGGAATAGTTTAGAAGAATCAACAGAATTATTATTTATGGTTAAATTAGCAAAAAAAATGCGAGAAGAAGTTATAACTTATGAAGAATTAGAACAAAAAGCAAAAGCTATAGCAGAAATGGTGGAAAACCGTGAAGAAGAAATAAAATTAAGAAATCCTCATATTACGAATTTTGATAAAATTTCAAGTAGAACTAATAAGTTTAAAGATGATGTTGAATTAATAAGAATTCAAATATTGGGTGAACAAAAGATTGAGCATTTAGAAAATAGAAATAATGAAGTAAAAAACGAATTAAATTTTTTAGTTGAAGATGTAGATGTTAAAGGATTACGTGCGTTATTAGAAATATTTGATGAAAAAAACCAAACTAGAAATATTGATATACCACAAGAACAAGATATAACATTTGATGCTACAAAAGAATTATCTACAGTAGAAGAAGAACCAGATATAATATTTGATGCTACAAAAGAATTATCTACAGTAGAAGAAGAACCAGATATAACATTTGATGTTTCAAGTGAATTACCAATAATGGAAGAGTCAGATAAAGATATAACATTTGATGTTTCAAGTGAATTACCAATAATGGAACCAGAGATTTTAGAAGTTAAAGAATCAAAAAAGGCAAGTAATAAACTATTAGAAAAAATAAGAAGTATAAAAGTAAATTTGTTAGAACTATCTTATAAAGCAGCTCCTTTTATTCTTGCTGGAGCTCTTGCAATTACATCATCTATTGTAGAATTAAAAGAAAGTTATGCAGATAGTAAAAATGATTCATCGACACCAATTGTAATAACTGATACAATGGAAAAACAAGTTTTAGCTGAAATAAAAGAATTTGAAGAGTTAGTTGAGACTCAAACCCATAGTATTGGGGATAAAGTTTATGTAGATAAAGGGACAAAATATTATCGTGACGCTATATCGGCTCAATTTGATAATAATGGTTATGAAGTAGGGGTTGGAAATTATGGATTAAGAGCTGACAATTACAATATTAATCGAATTGCCCTTATGGAAAAAGATATGCTAGGTAATTTTACTGGAAATGTTTTAGCAGTTAATACTACTCCAGGGGTTAGTGCTAAGGAATTAGCAGAATCACTAGGATTAGAACCAGCTGATTATGAGGTAGTAGTTCATATTGGTTTTGGGGATGCTAATGGTAATTATACCGAAGCTTCAATTGATAGCCCTGCTGAAGATGATTTATGTTGGATAAGATCTGATAGTCCTTTCATAAAAGTTGTTACACCTGCTTCTGAGGTGTTAAATAATAGTGGAAAGGGGATAGCAAGATAATGATAGTAAATGTAAATGATATAATTACTTTAACTGATAATCGTCAATTTCTTGTTTTATCAGATGCAATATATAATCAAACTAGATATTTTTATTTAATTGAACTTACAGATGATGGAGAACAAATCGTTGATAATATTAAAATTGTTAAGGAATTAAAAGATGGGGATGGCTCCAAATTAATTGCTGTAGTTGATTATGATGAAATAGATAATGTTAAAGAAATATTAGTAGCGAATTTAGAAACAAATGAATTAGAATAAATATGGAATTTTTCCATGTTTTTTTTTGAAAAATAATAAAAGGATTGCTTTTATAAAAGAAAATGTATATAATATTAATAGTTTGATTGAAACAAAAAAAACATCTTGTCAAAATCAAAAAAATATTATATACTGTAATAGTGTGTTTATGGGCCTGTAGCTCAGTTGGTTAGAGCACACGCTTGATAAGCGTGGGGTCATAGGTTCGAGTCCTATCAGGCCCACCATGATTATTTGCCTTAATAGCTCAGTCGGTTAGAGCACTTGACTGTTAATCAAGGAGTCGTAGGTTCGAGTCCTACTTGAGGCGCCATTGTGGTCCGTTGGTGAAGAGGTTTAACACACTGCCCTTTCACGGCAGCACTCATGGGTTCGAATCCCATACGGATCACCATAATAAAAATAAACTCTTAGAAAGTAGGAGTTTTTTATTTGGTTAAAATTAAAAAAAATATCATATAATGATTTAGAATGATGAAAAATATTGTTTTTTTGATTGAAAAAAATGATAAAAAGTAAAAAGGTATGGAAAAATATGCCTTTTTGTGCTAAACTATTTGGAAAAAAGGAGTGTTTTATGAAAAATTATTATGTTCCAGTGAGAACAAAGTTTATATTAGCTCATATTTGTGCAATATTATGGTTATTATTATCAATTGGTCTTTCATGGGCATGGTTAAATGATTTAGCAAAAGTAACAAATATATATTTATCAGTGTTTATTATTTGTGGTATATGTTATATTCCAGGGTATACAAATGCATTTTTAGTAGTTAGTCTTTTTTTTGATAAACAACCTCAAATAAAAAATATTAGTTTAAAAAGACCAATTACAATTTTGATGGCTGCTTATAATGAAGAAAATATTATTTATAATACTTTAAGTTATATTAGTAACCAAAATTATTTAGGTAAAATTAATATTATTGTAGTAGATAATGCATCAACAGATAACACAATTTCTGAGATAAAGCGAGCAAGAAAAGATTTTAATTTAGTATTAAGAATTATGAAAGAACCAAAACAAGGTAAGTTTCATGCTTTAAATAAAGGGTTAAAAACAGTGAAAACAAAGTATGTAATTACGTTAGATGCTGATACACTTTTGCTTCCTTCTTCAGTTCAATATTTAATAACAAGAATTGAACAAAGTCCAAAAGAAGTAGCTGCAGTGGCAGGTTCGATGCTTGTAAAAAATAGTAGGGATAGTATTTGGACTAAAATACAAGAATGGGATTATTTTTTAGCTATTGCATCAATAAAAAGATTACAAGGATTATATCAAGGTACTTTAGTAGCTCAAGGAGCATATAGTATATATAAAAGTAATCTTTTGAAAAAAAATGATGGATGGCCTGATGCTATTGGAGAAGATATTGTTCTAACGTGGAGATTATTAAAAAAAGGATATAAAGTATTTTATGAACCATATGCTGTTGCGTTTACTGATGCTCCAATTACGTTTAAACATTTTACAAAACAAAGAGCAAGATGGGCTCGGGGAATGATTGAAGGATTAAAAGAAGTAAAACCATGGCAACAACCTCAACAATATACTAAATATACGACCTTTATTAATTTAGTAATGCCATATGTTGATTTTACTTATTCTTTCTTTTGGATACCTGGATTGATAATGGCCTTTTTTGGGTATTATTGGATTGTTGGTTTAATGACACTGTTTGTAATGCCTTTAACATTTATTAGTTATAATATTTTATATTTCTATCAAAAAAACACTGTCTTTAAAAATTTAAATTTAAATGTTCGTAAAAATTATTTTGGTCTTATTGCATTTATTCTTTTTTATCAAATGGTAATGGCTCCAACTTCGATTTATGGTTATATCGAAGAATTAGTTGGAAGTAGAAGAGTATGGAAATAAAGGAAATAGGATGTTATGGTTTTAAAAGCATTGATAAATTCAATGTTTTTTATATTTATTGCACCTTGAATATAAAAATTATAAAAAAAGTGTTAATAAGCACAACCGATTAACAGAAAGAATGTATATAATAAAACAAAGAGTTTCTTTGATTAAAAAGGAGGAGTAAAATATGATTAAAAAAATAGCAAAGTATACTACTAATATATTAGGAATTATTAATGCATTGTTAATTGGTTTAGCACCTATTTGGAATATTCCCTATGCAAATAAGATAACTGAAACAATAACAGTTATAATTGCAGTAATTGGAACTTATTTATTGGGTGGTAAAGCTATATCAAAGATGGAGAGGAAGTGAATATAAATGGTAAAGAGTAAAATATTTAAAGGGAAAGATATTTATATAACTTCAGGTTTTGGAAAACGAATATATATTTTTAATGGAACTAAAGTAAGTGATTTTCATTATGGTGTAGATTATGGAACTTATTTACTTAAGTTGCCTCAGTATGCTATTGAAAATGGAAAAATAAAACATATTACAATAACTGGTAGTCTTGGTAACTGTGTTTATATAGAATATCCACGTTTAAAAAAGATATTTCAACATGGACATTTAGATAAAATTTTAGTAGAAGTTGGACAAACAGTAGATAATAATACTATTATTGGTTATACTGGGCAAACAGGACAAACAACAGGTATTCATTTACATTTAGG
>CAZGXD010000004.1:0-20571 GCA_964529625.1 uncultured Muribaculaceae bacterium | reverse complement strand
CGCTTTAAACGATAAAAGATTTATAGAAGGAAACAACTTTGATTCAAAATATTTTGATGAATTATTAGAACGTATTAAAGTCATCAGAGTAAGCGAAAAAATGGCTTACCGAAAAATCACACAATTATTTAGTGAGACATCAGCTGACTATAATCCTAAATCTGAAGAAGCTTATGAATTTTTTAAAATAGTACAAAATAAATTACATTATGCAATTTCGGGTAAAACAGCAGCTGAATTAATATTTGAAAGAGCAAATTCTGATTTAATTAATATGGGGCTTACTACTTGGAAAAACAGTCCAGATGGTCTTATATATAAATATGATGTAACAGTAGCTAAGAACTATTTGAATCAAGAAGAAATTGAAAAATTAAATGATCTTACAAATTTGTTTTTAGTTTTTGCTGAAGAAGAAGCAAAAGATAGAAATATTATGAAAATGTCCGACTGGATAAACGCTACAAATGACTTATTAAAACTTAGAAAGAAAAAAATATTAGATAATGCTGGTGCAATAAGTAAAAACAAAGCTGATACTAAAGCCATTAAGGAATATGAAAAATACCAAGAAAAACAGGATATGGAACATCTTACGACTATGGACAACTTTTATGATAAATACTTGTCAGAGCAGATAAACAAAGGAGATTTAAATGAATAATAATAAAGAAAGCAATGTTCGTACAAGTGCACCAATCTCATGGTATCCAGGGCATATGGTAAAAACTAAAAAGCAAATGTTAGCAGCAATGAAATTAGTAGATATTGTCTATGAAGTAATCGATGCCCGAATCCCTTATTCATCTAGAATTCAAGAAATAGATTCATTAATTAAGTCAAAATTAAGAATTATTATTATGACTAAAATGGATTTGTGTGATAAAATAGAAACAGAAAAGTGGATTACTTATTATAAGAAAAAAGGATATCAAGTTATTGGGGTTGATTTAAAAACAAACCCTAATTTAAAACCATTATTGTCTTTAACCAATGAGTTAGTTAAACCCTTAAAAGAAAAAAGAGAACAACAAGGATTAAAACCTAGAAAAACAAGAGTTATGGTTATTGGAATACCAAATGCTGGGAAATCAACCTTAATTAATAGTTTAGTTGGTAAGAAAGTAACAAGGGTAGGAAATAAACCTGGAGTTACTAAAATATTAGAGTGGATTAGAATTAATAATGAATTAGAATTATTAGATACACCGGGTATTTTATGGCCTAAGTTAGGTACGGAAGAAATCGCTTTAAATTTGGCTAGTTTAACAGCTATTAAAGAAGAAATATTACCACTTGATAAAGTTGGACTTCATATTTTAAAAAAATTAAATTATTATTATCCTTTTATTTTAAAAGAACGTTATAATATTGAAAAAATAGATTTTAAAAATATAGAATTAACTTTAAATGCTATTGGATCCATTCGTGGTTGTTTAATAAAAGGTGGTCAAATAGATTATGATCAGGTTTTTAAAGTAATAATAAATGATGTTAAACAAGGAATTATAAAGGGAGTTACTTTTGATAGATATAATGGAAACAATAGTTTAAAGGGGTAAAAAGCATGTATGTGTATGGTAAAAATGTAATTATTAGTATTTTGGAAAGTAATAAAAAAATTATAAAAGCTTATCTTCATAAGAATTTTAATGACAAAACAATAATAACTGCTTTACAAAAACGAAAAATTCAAATTGAATGGTTAGAAAAATATGAGTTAGATAAACTTGCAAATAAAGGACATCAAGGTATAATATTGAAAATACCAGCTTATGAATATGTTAATTATGAAAAATTTGTTAATGAAGAAAATTCTTTAGTTGTGATTTTAGATCATTTAGAAGATCCTCATAATTTAGGAGCAATTGTTAGAACTTGTGAAGCAGCAGGAGTATCGGGGATTATTATTCCTAAGGATAGAAGTGTTTCAGTAAATTCAACGGTAATGAAAGTAAGTGCTGGGGCATTAGAAAACGTTTCAATTGCTCAAGTTACTAATATAGGAAGAACAATTAGGGAATTAAAAAAGAAAGGATTCTGGATTATAGGAACTGATCTTGATGGAACTAATTTTGAAGAAATGGATTATCAAGGTAAAATTGCTCTTGTAATTGGAAATGAGGGGAAGGGACTTAGTAAATTAGTGAAATCAGAATGTGATTTTATAGCTAAGATTCCGATGTTTGGGAAAATAAATAGTCTAAATGCTTCAGTAGCAGCTGGAATAATTATTTATAAAGCTAAAATGATGAGGGGGTAAAATGAAATATCGAAATTATAATGATAATGAATTAATATCTTATGTTGCTGAAAGTCATGAAGAAGCCCGAGATATTTTATTTAAAAAATATAATCCATTAATTGTAGCAACTGCCAATAAAATGTATAAAACAAGTAAACATAGTGGTTTAGATATAAATGATTTAATTCAAGAAGGCTTTTTAGGTCTTTCTAATGCCATAGTTCATTATGATGAAAATAAAGAAGCTAGTTTTTATACTTTTGCAAAAACTTGTATTGAAAGAAGAATGATTAGTCTAATTATTTCAACGAAACGATTAAAACATAAAATATTAAATGAATCACTATCATTAGATGGTTCTAGTGATGATCCTGAAAAAGTAGGACTCGCTCTTTTTTTAGGAGATATTAAAAATGATCCTGAAGAAGTTTTATGTAATAAAGAAACTAGGGAAATATTAGTAGAAAAAATAAAGGAAACTTTAACCCCATTTGAAAAAGAAGTGTTTAATTTAAAAATAAAAAACTTTGATTATAAAGAAATTGCTCAACTATTGGGCAAATCTACTAAATCTATTGATAATGCTTTACAAAGAATAAAAGTAAAAGCTAAGGAAAAATTAAAAACAGAAAATTATTAATAAGAAGGAGTAATGGGATGAATCGAAGAGTATCAAAAAAAACAATAAGGAAAATATGGACAAGTGTTTTTATATTAGGGGGAATAATATTAGCGATTTTTGGAATGAAACAAGGTTTTAAAGTTTTAAAACCTAAACCTTTTAAATATGTTCTTTTTGATATAAATCCTTGTGTTCAATTTGTATTAGATGATGAAAATAAAATAAAAGAAGTCATAACTTTTAATGAAGAAGCCGATATTGTTCTTATGGGAACCGAAATAATTAACGAAACAGTTGAAAAAGGAACAGTGGTTTTTTTACAATATGCAATTCATAGGGGGTATATTGATTTATATGATATTGATAACGAATTAACTATTATTACTTATGCTAGTGATAAAAAGGTTCAAAAGGAAATAGATAATAATGTCAAACAACGGGCAAAGTTACTTTTTCAATTAATGATTGTTAATGTAGAAATTAATGAACCAGAAATATCAAGACAAGTTAAATTATTGGCTAAAAAGAATAATATTACTGAAGAGAAAGTTTTAATAATTAATAAAATATGGGAAATAGATAATAGTTTAGATAAAGATAAATTAATGAAATTTTCTAATACATCTTTGTTGAAAACTATAAAAAGGGCTGCCTTAAAAAAGTATGATCAAGACAGACTTAGTAATGAAGAGTATTTAAAAGGAGTCGAGCAAAAACAAAAGACATTACGGAAGCAAACCAAAGCAAAAGAGCAACAAGTGCTTGAAGATATATTAAATAATTATGAAGATTATAAAGATAAGATACCAGCAATAGTTGATGAAGAGTTGAAAATCAAGAAACTATTAGAAGTAAAAAGAAGGGATATTGTTGATAAAATAAAAAATAATTAGGTTTTTATAGTAATCTATTGACTAAGTTATAATAGTGTGATAATCTTATATCAACACGAAAAAGTGTTTTTTATTTGAAGTAATAAAATAAAAGGTAAAGCATATAATATAAGGTGGTGTTTCATGAAAAAAGTTTTAAATTTTTTAAAAGAAGTAAAAAAGGAAATGAAGAAGGTAAGATGGCCAAATAAAAAAGAAATGTTTTCTTATTCAATTGCAACTATTTCTTTTGTTCTTATTTTTGCTCTTTTCTTTGTTTTAACTGATATAATTTTAGCAACCTTAAAAACATGGGTGTCATAATGGAAAAGGAATGGTATGTAGTTAATACTTATTCTGGACATGAGAATAAAGTAAAAGAAAAATTAGAAATGCGTGTTAATTCCATGGAAATGGAAGATTATATTTTTAGAATTATTATTCCTGAACAAATAGAAGTAGAATATAAAGATGGAGTAAAAAAGGAAAAGCAAAAGAAAATGTTTCCTGGTTATATTTTAGTTGAAATGATTATGACTGATGAAGCTTGGTTTGTTGTTCGTAATACTCCAGGAGTAACTGGATTTATTGGTTCATCAGGTAAAGGAGCAAAACCATTTCCATTGACTTTTCAAGAAGTAGATAAAATTTTAGGAAATATGGGAATGGCTAGATTAGAACTAGGTAATGAGATAAAAGAAGGCGATTCAATTAAAGTTACTAGAGGACCATTTGCTAATATGTTTGGTAAAATAAAATCCTTTAATCTTCAAAATCAAGTTTTAGAAGTTAAATTAGATCTTTTTGGACAAGAAACAGTTGTTGAAATACCATTATCAGATATTGAAAAAATATAGACAAATCAAAATAAATGTGTTATTATTAAGAAGTTATATTTTTAATATAAATTAGTGGGAGCATGGACTAAAAAAAATGTATTAAAACCACGCACGAAAAAAAGAGGAGGTGTTTTTCGTGGCTAAAAAAGCAACCAAAAAAATAAAAATTCAAATTCCAGCAGGGAAGGCAACTTTAGCCCCACCAATTGGGACTGCTCTTGGACCAGTAGGAATTAATTTACAAGAGTTTTGTACAAAGTTTAATGAAGAAACGAAGGATAAAATAGGGGATGTTTTACCAGTTGAAATATCTGTTTATGAAAATAGAACCTTTGATTTTGTTATTAAAACGCCACCAACTTCATTTTTAATTAAAAAGTATGCTAATGTTAAAGCCGGTTCTGCGACTGGAACCTTAGAAAAAGTTGGAAGTTTAACTAAAGAACAAATTAAAGAAATAGCTACTATAAAATTACCCGATTTAAATGCATACGATCTTGAAGAAGCAATAAAGATTGTTTCTGGAACAGCATTTAATATGGGAATTGAAATAAAATAAAAACATGTAGGGAAATATCCCTATGTGGGAGGAATAGTCCGTAGACCACATAAGGAGGTAAAAAATGAAAAAAGGAAAAAAATATCAAGAAGCAATTAAATTAGTTGATCGAACAAAATTATATTCTAAAGAAGAGGCGATAAAATTAGTAAAGGAAATATCTTTTACCAAATTTGATGCTTCAGTTGAATTAGCTCTTAATCTTAATCTTGATCCTAAAAAAGTCGATCAACAATTAAGAGGAGCCTTGGTTCTTCCACATGGAACAGGCCAAACAAAACGAGTGTTAGTTGTTGCTAAAGGAGAACAAGCTCAAATGGCTAAAGAAATGGGAGCTGATTATGTTGGAGATATTGATATTTTAGAAAAAATAGAAAAAGAAAATTGGTTTGATTTTGATATTATTATTGCTACGCCAGATATGATGCCAGCCTTGGGTAAGATTGGTAAATTATTGGGTCCAAAAGGGCTAATGCCAAATCCAAAAACTGGAACTGTAACGGTAGATGTTAAAAAGGCAATTACTGATATTAAAAAAGGACGAGTTGAATATAGGACTGATAGTTATGGAAATATTCATGTTATTATTGGTAAAGTGTCATTTTCTTTTGAAAAATTATTAGAAAATTTAGAGACTTTTATTAAATTAATAATAAAAAGTAAACCAGCAACGATAAAGGGGAAAATAATTAAAAATATTACTCTTTCATCAACGATGAGTCCAGGCATAAAAATTGATCAAAATAGTTTTGACATCTAAAAATTAATATGTTATAATTATTTTTACAAAGGCAAGTACCGTAGACAGTAGGGACATGATGTTTAATTATCCTACCGAGGACTTAATTTATTAAGACTTCAGACTATTGCGGCTATTTGTTGTAATAGTTTTTTTAAGTAAAATTAAAAGGGAGGTGCAAGATGGCTAGTCCAAAAATTTTAGAAAAAAAGCAACAGATTGTTAATGAAATATTAGAAAACATAAAAAAATCTCAAACTATAGTTTTTTTTGAATATAGAGGTTTATCAGTAGTTGAATTAACTGAATTAAGAAAAAAATTAAGAGAAACTGATTCAGAATTTAAAGTTTATAAAAATACTTTAACTAAACGAGCCTTAGAAACAATGGGAATTGATTTAAATGAGGCTTTAACAGGACCTAAAGCAATGGCTTTTGGAAGTGATGCAGTCGCTCCAATTAAGGTGTTAAGTGATTTTGCAAATAAGCACAAATCATTGGAAATGAAAATTGGAATTGTTGAAGGAAAGATTACAACGCTTGAAATATTAAAAGAATTATCCAAAATACCATCGAGAGAAGGTCTATTAACTCAGTTAGCTGGAGGATTAATAGGGGTTGTTCGTGATTTATCTATTTGTTTAGATTTATATAGTCAAAAGTTAGAAAATTAAAAGGAGGAAATTTAATGGCAAAATTTACAAAAGAAGAATTTATTAGTGGTTTAAAAGAAATGACAATTCTTGAAGTTAAAGAATTAGTAGATGCAATGAAAGAAGAGTTTGGGGTTGATCCAAGTGCCGTTGCAGTTGCGACAGCAGTAGTTGGAGAAACAGCAACTGATGATACACCATCAGTAGTGGATGTTATCCTTAAAGAAGCCGGACCAACTAAATTGCCAGTTATTAAGATTATTCGAGATATAACTGGTTTAGGTTTGAAAGATGCTAAGGATATTGCTGATAATGGTGGCGTTGTTAAAGAACAAATGAATATGGAAGAAGCTAATGAATTAAAAACAAAACTAGAAGAAGCTGGAGCTTCGGTTGAATTAAAATAATTAATTTTAATAAGGGTAGCCTATACTAAAAGTTAGTATGGGCTTTCGCCATTTTAAAAAGGGGTAATAAAATGGGACATTATTATGATAAAAGTCCGGTCGGGAAGAGTAAAGAATTAGAAATAGAAGTAAAAATTAATAATCAGGTTTATATATTTATAACTGATAATAATGTTTTTTCAAAAAAAAGATTAGATTATGGAACAAGGGTTTTATTAGAAGCCCTTGACTTAAATAAAATAAAAGGGAAAGTTTTAGATTTTGGTTGTGGTTATGGACCAATTGGAATCTATCTTGCTAAAAATACGAAAGCGTTAATAGATATGATAGATATTAATGAAAGATGTCTTAAGTTAGCTTATAAAAATGCCAAATTAAATAAAGTAAAAGTAAATATATTTGCTAGTGATAAATATTCGGAAGTAAATACTAAATATGATTATATTATTACTAATCCTCCAATTAGAATTGGACAAAATAATTTATTTGAAATTTTAATTGGGGCAAAAGAACATTTAAATAAAAATGGACAATTATGGTTAGTAATTAATAAAAATCAAGGAGCGAAAACTATTATAAAAAAATTAGAATTGAGTTATTTAGTTCGGGTTATATGTAAAAAGGGTGGGTTTTATGTTATTTGTGCGACAAAAGATTGACAAATTGCTATTGATTTGCTAATATTATAAATTGGTAGTGTGTCTTATTTTTATTATGGTGTAATATGTTGATAAATAAATTAATGGGGTGAGAAAGTGTCTTATACGGTCGAAAAGTTTGGTGATTATCGTGAGCGAAGAAGTTATGCAAAGACAAAAAATACTATAGAATTAGAAAATTTATTAGAAATACAAAAAAAATCTTATCAATGGTTTGTTAAAGAAGGCATCAAAGAAGTTTTTGAGGCTGTTTTTCCAGTGGAAAGTTTTACTGGTAATTTATCATTAGCGTTTGGTGATTTTTATTTTGATGAACCACGTTATTCAATAAAAGATTGTAAGGAGCGCTATGCAACTTATGCAACCGCAATTAAGGTTGTTGCTCGTTTATTTAATCATGAGACAGGGGAAATAAAAGAACAAGATATATATTTAGGTGATATGCCAGTTATGTCAGAAACTGGAACCTTTGTTATTAATGGAGCCGAGCGAGTAATTGTTTCTCAATTAGTAAGATCACCTAGTGTTTATTTTCTTAAGGATATTGATAAAAAAAGTGGTCGAGCGATCATTAGTGGGCAAGTGATTCCATCACATGGAACTTGGTTAGAATATGAAATAGATGCTCGAGATATTATTTATGTTAGAATTGATCGAACTAGAAAGGTTCCAATTACTACGCTTTTAAAAGCATTAGGTCTTTCTGAGGATAATGATATTTTAAAATTATTTGGTAAAAACGAATATCTTGAGAAAACCTTAAGCAAAGATATAAATAAAAATAAAGATGAAGCTTTAATTGATATTCATTCTAAATTAAGACCTGGTGAACCATCAACTTTAGAGAGTGCAAAAAATCAATTAATTACTAGATTTTTTGATTCTTTTCGTTATGATTTAGCTAAAGTAGGACGTTATAAATTTAATAAAAAATTAGCAGTTTCGGAAAGAATATTAAATTGTGTTTTAGCTGAAAATATAAAAATAAATAAAGAAATTGTTTTTAAAAAAGGGACTTTAATTACTAAAGAAGTATTAAATGATTTAAAGCCGATTCTTCAAAATGGATATGGAATGAAAAAAGTTTTAATTAATAAAGATTTAGATACTTATAATAAAGTTCAAATGATTAAAGTATTTTCTAAAACTGATCCTAAAAAGGTAATTAATATTATTGGTAATAATCAAACTTCAGATTTAAGAAGATTAACTATTCCTGATATTTATGCAACTATTTCTTATTATTTAAATCTTTTAGATGGTGTCGGTAATTATGATGAAATAGATCATTTATCAAATCGTCGAGTTCGTCAAGTTGGAGAATTATTGCAAAATCAATTTAGAGTTGGAATCAATAGAATTGAACGAGTTATTAAAGATCGAATGTCAACTCAAGATGTATCGGAAGTGACCCCTAAATCATTAATTAATATTAGACCTTTAACGGCCGCAATTAAGGAATTTTTTGGTAGTAGTCAGTTGTCTCAATTTATGGATCAAACAAATCCAATTGCAGAATTAGCTAATAAAAGGCGTTTATCATCTCTTGGTCCTGGAGGCTTATCAAGAGATCGAGCAGGGATGGAAGTTCGTGATGTTAATCCATCTCACTATGGAAGATTGTGTCCAATTGAATCTCCAGAAGGACCTAATATTGGACTTATTACAGCTTTAGCAAGTTATGCTGTTGTAAATGAATATGGATTTATTATGACACCTTATCGTAAAGTTGTTGACGCTAAATTGACAGATGAAATTGTTTATATGACAGCTGATGAAGAACTTGATTATTATATTTCTCAAGCCTCAATTGCCGTTGATAAAAATAATGTAATTATAGAAGAGAGATTACCGGTTCGTTATCGTGATGAAAATGTTATGATAGATAAAAAGCAGATCGATTTTTTAGATGTTTCACCACAACAAGTTATCTCAATTACAACCAGTGGAATTCCCTTTTTAGAGCATGATGATGGAAAAAGAGCGTTAATGGGAGCTAATATGCAGCGCCAAGCGATTCCATTATTAAAAAGTGAAGCTCCTTTAGTTGGAACAGGAGTTGAAGCAATCGCCGCTCGTGATTCAGGAGCAGTTATTATTGCTAAAAATGATGGAATTGTGGAATATGTTGATGCTAAAAGAATTGTAATTAAAAAAGGAAAAGATAAAGATAAAGATACTTATTTATTAAATGATTTTGAAAAAAGTAATAATGGAACTTGTTATTTACAACGTCCGATTGTTAAATTAGGAGATTCAGTTAAAAAGGATACTGTTATTGCTGATGGACCAAGTACTGATTTAGGAGAAATGGCTTTAGGTAAGAACGTAAAAGTAGCTTTTATGAATTTTGATGGTTATAACTATGAAGATGCTATTATTTTAAGTGAAAGATTAGTTAAAGATGATATTTATACCTCAATTCATATTGAGGATTATCAAATTGAATGTCGTGATACTAAATTAGGACCAGAAGAAATAACAAGAGATATTCCTAATATTGGGGAAGAAGCTCGTAAAAATTTAGATGAAGATGGAATTGTTGTTATTGGAACAGAAGTAAAAGATGATGACATTTTAGTTGGAAAAGTTACTCCTAAAGGAATGGTAGAATTAACGGCTGAAGAAAAATTATTGCATGCTATTTTTGGTGAAAAAACGAGAGAAGTAAGAGACACCTCATTAAGAGTTCCTCATGGTGGGGGTGGGATAGTTCATGATATTAAAATTTTCACTAAAAAAGATACTGATGAATTACCAGCTGGAGTTTCGAAGGTAGTTCGAGTTTATATTGCCCAAAAGCGGAAAATAACAATTGGTGATAAAATGGCTGGACGCCATGGAAACAAAGGAGTTATTTCCCTTGTTTTACCTGAAGAAGATATGCCTTATATGGAAAATGGAGAAACGATTGATATTATTTTAAATCCATTAGGGGTTCCATCAAGAATGAATATCGGGCAAGTCTTAGAACTTCATTTAGGAATGGCGGCTAAAGAATTAAATATTCATGTTTCTTCACCAGCCTTTGCTGGTGCAACAAGAAAGGAAATAATAGAGGCTTTAAAAGAAGCTAAACTTAGTGAAACGGGTAAAATGACATTATATGATGGTCGAACAGGCTTAAAGTTTGATAATCAAGTTAGTGTTGGGATTATGTATATGTTAAAACTTCATCATATGGTTGATGATAAATTACATGCTCGTTCAACTGGACCATATTCTCTTGTTACGCAACAACCTTTAGGTGGTAAAGCTCAATTTGGTGGTCAAAGATTTGGAGAAATGGAAGTCTGGGCTTTATATGCATATGGAGCGGCTAATATTTTACAAGAAATGATTACTATAAAATCAGATGATGTTGTTGGTCGAGTTAAAGTTTATGAAGCATTAGTAAAAGGGTTACCAATTCCAAAATCAGGAATTCCTGAATCGTTTATGGTTTTAATTAAAGAATTTCAAGCCTTAGGTTTAGATATTACAATTTTAAATAATGATGGTCGTTTTATTGAATTAAAAGAATTAGAACAAATGGATCGAGATTCATTCTTAACAACTGATGAATTTGAAAAAAAGGCTGATTCGGAACAAAATCAATCACAACCAACTGAAACTAATGAGATATCAGAAGAAAAACAAGTTGATATAAATGAAGAAGGGGGCAAAAAATAATGGATGTTAACGATTTCGAGGGTTTAAGAATTGGAATCGCTTCTCCTGATAAGATTAGGTCATGGTCTTATGGGGAAGTGAAAAAAGCTGAAACTATTAATTATCGAACCTTAAAGCCGGAACGTGATGGTTTATTTTGCGAAAAAATATTTGGACCAACTAAAGATTATGAGTGTTCATGTGGTAAATATAAGCGACTTCGTTATAAAAATATAATTTGTGATCGATGTGGAGTTGAAGTAACTAGAACCAAAGTTCGTCGAGAAAGAATGGGGCATATTGAATTAGCAACCCCAGTTTCTCATATTTGGTTTTTTAAAGGAATTCCCTCTAAGATGGGCCTTATTCTTGATATGTCACCTCGTGATTTAGAAGAAGTACTTTATTTTGTTTCTTATGTTGTTCTAGAATCCAGAGCAGCACCTCTTGAAAAAAAGCAAATTATTTCTGATAAAGAATATCGTACTTATTATGAAGAATATGGAGATACTTTTAAAGTTGGAATGGGCGCAACAGCTGTTAAAGAATTGTTAAGTCAAGTTAATTTAGAAGAAGAAATGACAATGATTCAATCAGAAATAGAAGAAATAAAAGATACTACTTCTCAAAAAAGAATTCGTTTAATTAAAAGATTAGATGTTATAAATGCATTTATAGAATCAGGTAATCGTCCTGAATGGATGATTTTAGATGTGTTGCCAGTTATTCCACCAGAATTACGACCAATGATTCAATTAGATGGTGGTCGTTTTGCAACTAGTGATTTAAATGATTTATATCGTCGAGTTATTAATCGAAACAATCGATTAAAGAAATTATTAGAATTAGAAGCACCATCAATTATTATTCAAAATGAAAAAAGAATGTTGCAAGAAGCAGTCGATGCTTTATTTGATAATGGTCGTCGTGGGCGTAACGTAACAGGGGCTGGGAATCGTCCTCTTAAATCATTAAGTAGCATGCTTAAAGGAAAACAAGGAAGATTCAGACAAAATTTATTAGGAAAAAGAGTTGATTATTCCGGGCGTTCTGTTATCGTAGTTGGGCCTAATTTAAAAATGTATGAATGTGGTATTCCTAAAGAAATGGCTTTAGAATTATTTAAACCACATGTTATCCAAGGCTTAGTATCTAAAGATATTGCTTCAAATATAAAAGCAGCTAAAAGAATGATTGAAAATCAAGATCCTAAAGTATGGGATATTGTTGAAGAAAAAATAAAGGAACATCCAGTGTTATTAAATCGAGCTCCGACTCTTCATCGACTTGGAATTCAAGCCTTTCAACCTAGATTAACAACTGGTCGCTCAATTAGACTTCATCCTTTAGTGTGTGCGGCATTTAATGCCGATTTTGATGGTGATCAAATGGCTGTTCATCTTCCAATTGGAGATGAGGCTCAAGCCGAAGCAAGAATTTTAATGTTAGGAGCCAATAATATTTTAAATCCTAAAGATGGAAATCCAATTGTTACTCCATCTCAAGATATGGTTTTAGGAAATTATTATCTAACAATTGAAAAGGCTTCAGAACCAGGGGAAGGAAGAATTTTTAAGGATTCTAACGAAGCGTTAATGGCTTATGAAAGAGAAGAAGTTTCTGTTCATACGAGAATAGCAATTCCCGTAAGGTCTTTTAAATATAAGGTATTTTTAGATGAACAAAAGGATAAATATTTAGTTACAACAATTGGAAAACTTATTTTTAATGAAATTTTTCCTGATTCATTTCAATATATTAATGAGGGTAGTGAAGAAAATATTGAAAGAATGACTCCAAACAAATTCTTTATTAATAAAGGAGAAAACATTGCTCAAAAAATTAAAGAAATGCCTTTAGTTGATCCTTTTCATAAAGGTAGTTTTAGTCAAATAATTGCCCAAAATTATAAAAGATATCATATTACTGAGACCTCTGTTATGTTAGATAAATTAAAGGATTTAGGATTTAAATTTTCAACAAAATCAGGAATTTCAATTGCACTTTCTGATTTACATGAAAGTAAAATAAAACCTTCATTGTTAAAAGAATGTCAAAATAAAGTTGATATTATTAATAAACAACACCGTCGTGGTTTAATAACTGAGTCCGAGCGCCATGAACAAGTTACTAAAATTTGGCGTGATGCGACTGATAAAATATCTGATGAATTAAGAAACATAGTTGATAATGATAAATTTAATTCAATTTCAATGATGATGTTATCTAGATCACGTGGTGATATTAAAAGTTATACTCAGTTAGTTGGAATGCGGGGATTATTTGGGAAACCAAGTGGGGGTTATGTTGAAATTCCCGTTACTTCTTCTTTTAGTGAAGGGGTAACAATCTCAGAATTCTTTTTATCAACTCATGGAGCTCGTAAAGGAGCGGTTGATACAGCTTTAAAAACAGCAGATGCTGGATATTTAACAAGAAGATTAGTAGATGTTTGTCAAGACATTGTTATTAAAGAATCTGATTGTAAAACTGAACAAGGAGTTGTCGTAGAGGCTTTTATAAATGAATCAGATGGAACCATAATTGAAAGTTTATATGAGCGTATTATTGGACGTTTTACTAATAAAAAGGTAATTGATCCTAAAACAAAAGAAGTAATAGTTGATAAAAATGAATATATTACTGAACAATTAGCAAATAAGATAATAAAGGCAGGAGTTACTAAGGTACCAATAAGGACTTTATTAACCTGTAAAACAAAAAAGGGATTATGTCAAAAATGCTATGGTCGTAATTTAGCAACTGGTTCAGTTGTGGAAATTGGGGAAGCCGTTGGAATTATGGCTGCTCAATCAATTGGAGAACCAGGAACTCAATTAACAATGCGTACTTTTAATACTGGTGGGGTAGCAGGAGATGATATTACGCAAGGATTACCAAGGGTTCAAGAATTGTTTGAAGCTCGTAATCCTGATAAAAAAGCTACTATTTCAGAGATTAATGGTATCGTAACAAACATCATTGAAAATGAAAACAATTATACGATTGTTATTACTAATGAAGCTGGAACAAAAGAACATTCTACCTTTTATCGAATGAAACCAATTGTTGAATTAAAACAAGAAGTTAAAGCCGGACAGCGTTTAACTCAAGGGGCAATTAATCCTAAAGAATTATTAGTGGTTACTGATCCAATTGCGGTTCAACAATATATTTTACTAGAAATTCAAAAGGTATATCGTATGCAAGGAGTAGATATTAGTGATAAACATATCGAAGTTGTTGCTCGAAGAATGATTTCAAAAATTAAATTAATTAATTCTGGAGATTCATTATATTTACCAGGGACTTTAATTAATATTGATGAATTTACTAAAGTAAATAAAGAATTAATTTTAGAAGGAAAAAAACCTGCGACTGGTAAACCAATCTTATTAGGAATTACGAAAGCCTCATTAGAAACCGATTCTTTCTTATCAGCAGCGGCTTTTCAAGAAACAACTAGAATTTTAACTGATGCTGCGGTTCATGGTAAAGTTGATTATTTAGAAGGATTAAAAGAAAATGTTATTGTTGGTAAGTTAATTCCTGCTGGAACAGGGGCTAAAGTATATAAAAATTTTGATTATAAATTAAAATTCCCACAAAATGTTGAAGAACCACTTGAAGCTTTAGAACAAGAGTTACTATAGAAGCACAAAAGGTGCTTCTTTTTTGTTTTAATAATTAAATTTAAAAGTAAAAAAAACCAATTGTTTATATTAATTGGTTTTTGTTTTATTTAATCTTTTAGAAAGTATTTTTCCAGTTACAGTAGCATCAAAGTTATTAGCTTTATAAAGGTCATAAAATGCATTCTGAATATCTTTAAAATTATAATGTTCATTAGTTATAATAACATTTTCAAATTCTTCTTTTGGGGCGATTCTATCAACCTCACATACGACACAAGTACAATCGTAATAATGTTTTTGTTTTTTGTTATTATAGCTATTATTATTTAAATACCAAATTGGATGATCACAAAAAATATAACGATAATTATTATTAGTGTTTATCTTATCAAGGATGAGTAATCTCATAGAAAGTTTTAAATTAATAATATCCTCGGGTGAATTTTCTGTTTCTAATTTGTTTTCAATATTTTCAATTCTTTTATTTAAATAAGTTATTTTATCTTTATAGTCACAAAAGTTTTTAATTGTCATTTTTTATCTCACTCCCACCATATATTATCATATCATTTTAAATTTTTCAAGGAATAAAATTTAGACTATTATCATTGTTAATTATGTAGTTTAAAAAAATGATGTTGACTAAAATATAATTTAATATTATAATTAGTGTGTCATTAAAACGCAAAAAGGAGATAAATATGAATAATTATAATAATGAGGGTTATAGTATAGTTGAAGCTCTAATTAGTATTTTTATGATTGATAAAGGAGAAATAAAACTTCTTTTGTTTAGAAAAAAGGATGAACCTTATAAAGGTTATTGGATGTTACCTGGTAGTGAGTTAAAAAATACTGAAAGTCTTGAAGAAAATATTAATAATTATATTTTGAAGTATTGTGGTTTTTCAGATATATATATAGAACAAAGTTCAGTTTTTAGTGAAGTTGATCGCTTACCAAATAATAGAGTAATTGCTATTTCTTATTTGGGTTTAATCGATAGTATAAGTGTTGATTTAAAACAAGAAACATTTGAAACAATAGAGAGTGAATGGTTTAACATTGAATTAATTCCTAAAGTTATTTATGACCATGATATAATTATAGAGAATAATATAAAACAGTTAAGAGAAAAAATTATTAATAGTAATATTTTAAAAATTCTATTTCCAAGTGATTTTACTTTACCAGAATTACAAAAAGTCTATGAACAGATTTTAGGTAAGAAATTAGATCGGCGCAATTTCAGAAAGAAGTTTATTACTTTCGGGCTTATTGAAGATACTGGATATAAAAATGAAGGATATACTGGAAGACCGGCTAAGTTATATAGATTTAAGGAAAATCTTGATGAAATAAATTTATTTTGAAAAGGTAATCAAAAATGATTGACAAACATATAATAAAAGTGTTATATTAGTTTCGTATTTAATTTAGGTTTACTTCGGTAAATCTTTAATTAAGGGGTAAATGAAACACCTGGGTATGTGTAAGAAAGGAGGGCAATATGCCAACAATTAATCAGTTAGTTAGAAAAGGAAGAAAACTTAAAACTAAAAAAAGTAAATCACCAGTTTTAGGAATTGGATATAATAGTCGTAAGCGAAAAGAAATAAAACTACATTCCCCTCAAAAACGAGGAGTATGTATTAGGGTTGGAACTATGGCACCAAAAAAACCAAACTCGGCACTTCGTAAATATGCACGGGTAAGATTAAGTAATGGTCATGAAGTTACAGCTTATATTGGTGGAGAAGGACATAATTTACAAGAGCATAGTGTAGTTTTAATTCGTGGTGGTCGGGCTAAAGACTTAATTGGAGTCCGTTATCATATTGTACGTGGTACTCTTGATACAGTAGGCGTAGAAAAACGTCGTCAAGCTCGTTCTAAATATGGAACAAAGAAACCAAAAGAAACAAAATAATAATATGATTGAAAGGAGAAAAGTATGAGAAAAAGAAGAGCCGAAAAAAGAGATGTTTTACCAGATCCATTATATCAATCAAAAGTAGTTACTAAGTTGATTAATAATTTAATGATTGATGGTAAAAAAGGAATTGCTCAAACTATTTTATATAATGCTTTTGATATAATTAGAAAAAAAACAAATCAAGAACCTATGGAAGTTTTTAATAAAGCCCTTGAAAATATAAAACCAGCTCTTGAAGTGAAATCACGTCGAGTTGGTGGGGCGACATATCAAGTCCCAATTGAAGTTCGGATTGAACGTCAGCAAGTGTTAGGGCTTCGTTGGTTAGTCCAATATGCTAGATTAAGAGGTGGTCGCAGTATGGCTGAAAATCTAGCAAATGAAATTATTGATGCTTCAAATGGAACTGGGGCAGCAGTAAAAAAACGTGAAGATACCCACAAAATGGCTGAAGCTAATAAAGCCTTTGCCCATTATCGTTGGTAAAATAAATAAGAAAGGAAAAATAAGATGGCTCGTGAATATAATTTAGAGAAAACACGAAACTTGGGAATAATGGCTCATATTGATGCAGGTAAAACAACTTGTAGTGAGCGAATATTATTTCATACTAAAAAAATTCATAAATTAGGTGAAACCCATGATGGTGAATCACAAATGGATTGGATGGCTCAAGAACAAGAACGTGGAATAACAATTACTTCAGCGGCAACAACGGCATTTTGGAAAGGTCATAGATTTAATATTATTGACACTCCGGGCCATGTGGATTTTACTGTTGAAGTATCAAGATCGCTTAGAGTATTAGATGGGGCAATTGCTCTTTTAGATGCTCAAGCTGGAGTTGAAACTCAAACTGAAACCGTTTGGAGACAGGCAACTGAATTTAATGTTCCTCGAATGTTTTTTGTTAATAAAATGGATAAAATGGATGCTAATTTTGAATATACGCTAGGAACTATTAAAAATCGATTAGGGGTAAATGCTAAACCGATTGAATGGCCGATTGGGGCTGAGGATAATTTTACAGGGATAATAGATTTACTTACTAAAACAGCTTATCAATATGACGGGAAACCAGAAGAGGAAGCAATTATTATTGATATTCCAGCTCATTTGGTAGATTTAGTTGAGCAAAAAAGAATTGAGTTAATCGAAACCGTTGCTGAATTTGATGATGAATTAATGGAAAAGTATTTATCTGATGAAGAAATTTCAATTGATTTAATTAAAAGAGCAATTAGAAAAGGAACTCTTAAAGTTGAATTTTTCCCTGTTTTATGTGGAACAGCTTTGGGGAATAAAGGAATAAAATTATTACTTGATGCTGTGGTTGATTATTTACCCTCACCAATTGATGTTGAAGCGATTACAGGAGTAGATTTAAATGATGAACCAATTGTTCGCCATCCTAGTGATGAAGAAAGTTTTAGTGCCTTAGCTTTTAAAGTAATGACTGATCCTTATGTTGGACGTTTGACCTTTTTTAGGGTTTATTCGGGACAATTAAGTAGTGGCTCTTTTGTTCTAAATGCGACAAAAAATAATCGAGAAAGAATTGGTCGAATTTTAGAAATGCATGCTAATACTCGAACTGAAATAAAAGAAGTATATGCTGGAGATATTGCTGCTGCAGTAGGATTAAAAAATACGACAACTGGTGATACCTTATGTGATGAGAAAAATCCATGTATCTTAGAATCAATGGTTTTTCCAGAACCAGTTATAGAATTAGCAGTTGAACCAAAATCAAAGGCTGATCAAGATAAAATGGGAATTGCTCTTCAAAAATTGGCTGAAGAAGATCCTACTTTTAGAACAACTACTAATCATGAAACAGGACAAACGATTATTGCTGGAATGGGTGAACTTCATTTAGATGTGTTGGTTGATAGAATGCGTCGTGAATTTAAAGTCGATGCTAATATTGGAAAACCACAAGTATCTTATCGTGAAACACTTAAAGTAGCAGCTAATTGTGAAGGTAAATATATTAAACAATCAGGTGGAAGGGGACAATATGGGCATGTTAAGATTAAATTTGAACCAAATCCTGATAAAGGTTATGAATTTGTAGATGCAATTGTTGGTGGAGTCGTGCCACGTGAATATATCCCTATTACTGATAAAGGATTACAAGAGGCAATGAAAACAGGAATTTTGGCAGGTTATCCAATGATTGATGTAAAAGCAACGTTATATGATGGTTCATATCATGAAGTTGATTCATCAGAAATTGCTTTTAAAATAGCAGCTAGTATGGCTTTAAGAGAAACTAGAGAAAAATGTAGTCCGATTTTATTAGAACCGATTATGAAAGTTCAAGTAACGGTTCCAGAAGAATATTTAGGAAATGTTATGGGGGATATTACTTCTAGAAGAGGACGTCCTTTAGGGCAAGAATCTAGAGGAAATGCATTAGTGATTAATGCTATGGTTCCTTTAGCAGAAATGTTTGGTTATGCGACTTCATTACGTTCTAATACTCAAGGAAGAGGTGTCTTTGTAATGGTTTTTGATCATTATGAAGAAGTACCTAAAAGTATTTCGGAAGAAATAGTTAATAAAAATACTGGAAACTAGTAAAAATACTTGATATTTTTACTAAGTTGATATAAAATTAAATATGAAGATAATTAAAAGGAGGAAAGAAAATGGCAAAACAAAAATTTGATCGTTCAAAAACTCATGTTAACATCGGAACAATCGGGCATGTTGATCATGGGAAAACGACATTAACTGCCGCTATTACAAATGTATTAGCAAAACAAGGAAAAGCTGAATTTCAAGCTTATGACCAAATTGATAAAGCACCAGAAGAAAAGGAAAGAGGTATCACAATTAGTACTTCACATGTTGAATATGAAACTGATACAAGACATTATGCTCATGTTGATTGTCCTGGGCACGCTGATTATGTAAAAAATATGATTACTGGAGCAGCCCAAATGGATGGAGCGATTTTAGTTATTGCAGCAACAGATGGACCAATGGCTCAAACTCGTGAACATATTTTATTATCTCGTCAAGTAGGAGTTCCAAAAGTTGTTGTCTTTATGAATAAATGTGATATGGTAGACGATGAGGAATTACTTGAATTAGTAGAAATGGAAATTCGTGAATTATTAAATGAATATAATTTTGACGGAGATAATACACCTATTATTAGAGGTTCAGCTCTAAAAGCAATTGAAGGAGTTCCAGAATATGAAGAAAAGATTTTGGAATTAATGGAGAGTGTTGATACTTGGATAGAAGCTCCAGAACGTGATATTGACAAACCATTCTTAATGCCAATTGAAGATGTGTTTACGATTACAGGACGGGGAACAGTTGTTACTGGTCGAGTTGAACGTGGACAATTAAAACTTAATGAAGAAGTAGAAATAGTTGGAATTAGAGAAACAAGAAAATGTGTGGTTACAGGAATTGAAATGTTCCGAAAACAATTAGATTATGCAGAATCTGGAGATAATGCTGGAATTTTATTAAGAGGTATATCTCGTGAAGATGTTGAGCGTGGGCAAGTTCTTGCTAAACCAGGAAGTGTTACTCCTCATAGTAAATTTAAAGCAGAAGTATATGTCTTAAGTAAAGAAGAAGGGGGACGTCATACTCCATTTTTCTCAAACTATCGACCTCAATTTTACTTTAGGACAACAGATGTTACAGGAGTTATTGAATTACCAGAAGGAGTAGAAATGGTAATGCCAGGAGATAATATTGGAATGACTGTTGAACTAATTAATCCAAT
>CAZGXD010000003.1:19452-21139 GCA_964529625.1 uncultured Muribaculaceae bacterium | reverse complement strand
TTGTTCTAATTGGATTATTCTATTCCTTAATTCTTTTAACTTTTTTTTCATGTTTAACCCATCTCCCCTAAGTTAATTATATCAATTTTTTAAAAAATATCAAGTTTATTATAATATTAAAAAATATTTTTTTATCATTTCTTAGATTAATTTATAAATATTCTAATTTCTTATCATTTAAATAAACTTCTTTTATAAATCCACCACCTAAACATTCAATTCCATCATAAAAAACACAAGCTTGTCCTGGAGTAACTGCTCGAACTAAAGTATCAAAATTAACCATGATCTCATTATTTAAAAACTTAATTGTAACATTAATGTCCTTTTGTCGATATCTGAATTTAGCAGTCATTTTTAATTTGGTTGGTTTATTAATCCAGTTAACATCTTCAATTAAAGCCGAATCACTATATAGGTATTGGCAGTTTTCATCACCAACATATAGAATGTTTTTCGAAATATTTTTACCAACCACAAATAATTTAGTCTTACTACCACCAAGATTTAATCCCTTTCTTTGTCCAATTGTATAATACATTAGCCCGATATGTTGACCTAAAATTTGGTTAGTTTCTATATTTATAATTTCACCTGGTTGATTAGGTAAATAATTTTTTAAAAAATTAACAAAATTTCTTTCACCAATAAAACAAATTCCAGTTGAATCCTTTTTTTGAGCAATTTTTAAATTATGTTTATGGGCAAGATTACGAACTTCTTTTTTAGTTAATTGACCAATTGGAAAAAGAACGTTTTCTAATTGTTCTTTGGTTAATTGTGATAAAAAATAAGTTTGATCTTTATTTATATCAATTGCTTTTAATAATTTTCCGTTTTTTATTCTAGCATAGTGTCCAGTTGCAATATAATTAGCCCCTAACCTTTTGGCTTCTTTTATAAAAGAATCAAATTTAATATATTTATTGCACATAATATCAGGATTAGGGGTTCTACCTCTTTTTAATTCTTCTAAAAAATAAGTAAAAACATGATTCCAATATTCTTTGACAAAATTAACGCGATGAAGTGGGATTCCGATTTCATTACAGACTGCTAAAGCATCTTGATAATCAGTTTCTTGGGGACAAGTGTTATTAATTAAAGCTGGATTGCCCAAAAAATCGTTATTAAGAACACTGTCCCAGTTATACATAAATAAGCCTTCAACTTTATAGCCTTGTTCTTTTAATAAAATAGCAGCAACACTGCTATCTACTCCCCCACTCATTCCGACAATTACTTTTTTCATTTTCTCACCTAAGAATATTATAGCACTTATTTTTTAATAGATAAATCTTTATTTAATAAAGGTTAAGGTTAATTTAATTAATAATGGAGTTATAAAAACTTCAAATAAAGTAGTTATTAAAATGATAATAGAAGAAACAATTAAAACATAACCATATTTATTCATAATAATTTTAAAATCAATACTTTTTCTTTTAATAATAGTAGTAATAATTTTTAATGATAACGAAAGTGAATATGCCAATATAATCATATAAATGTAACCATTAATAACATGATGAGGAAAAATATAAAGGATTGCTAATGGAATTCCTTTTAATTTATAGTTAAAGATAATACTAGAAATAGAAAATCCTAGCGTAAATATTTTGCTGAAAAATAAAAAAATTATGATTGGGATTCCTATTACTGATATTCCTAATAACCAAATTAAAAT
>CAZGXD010000003.1:0-19442 GCA_964529625.1 uncultured Muribaculaceae bacterium | reverse complement strand
AAAACCAATATTTATAACAAAGGTGTTTTTTAAAGAAAGACCATAGTTTAATTTGTTAGTTGAAATATTATTAAAAAAATTAAGAATAGTTTCTGTTATTAATGATTGATCAGTTTTATTTAAAATAGTAATATAAAAGGCTCCCGTTATAATGGCAATAATACTTAAGCCAAATAAAAAAGTTATTATTTGGTTATTGATAATAAAAATGGATTTAAGTTTGTCCAACTTTGTTTTCATTCTTCACCTCACCTAATAGTATTATTTTTTTGAAATTTTATTCCTTTTTTTAAGAAAATATATTATAATATTATTAGAGGTGAACAAAATGGCTAAAAAAAGAAAAAAAAGAAAGATTAATTATCAAAAACTTATAGCCTTATTCCTGTTATTAATTATGCTGTTATCATATGGAGCTTCTTTATTATTTCAACTTTAAAAGATGGGTCTAAAAACCCATCTTTTTAATTTTCGGCTTCTTCTAGCATATTAGTTATAAAAATTCCATAACCTTTGATGGGATTATCAACAACAACGTGGGTAATAGCTCCTATTATATATTCTTCTTGAATAATGGGTGAGCCACTCATTCCTTGGACAATTCCCCCAGTAGTTTTAATTAATTCATCATCAGTTATTTCAAATAAAATGTTTTTAGTTTTCTGATTAATATTATTATTTACTTTAGTAATTTTAATATCATATTCCCCTATTTCAGCATCTTTTAAGACGGTTAATATCTTAGCATGACCTAAATTGATCTCAGTTGGATTAGCAACTTTATATAGTTTTTTATTAGGTAAAGCATAAGTATAATTTCCAAAAATACCTTTATCAGTATTTTTTATGACTTTTCCAAAAATATTATTAGAAAAAAATCTTGCGTTTTTTTCACCAGGAGTTCCTATTTCACTACGTTCGACATTACTAACTGAGGTTTCAAAAATTTTTCCATCTTTAATCTCAATTAGTTTCCCTGAAGTTTTTTCAATTATTTCATGTCCCAACGCTCCAAATAATTTTGTTTTGGGATCAATAAAACTTAGTGTCCCTATCCCAGTAATGCTATCTTTGACATAAAGTCCAGTTTTTAAAATATCATTGTTGTCTTTTCGAAGCTTTAAAACAGTTGTTTTAATTTCATCATTACGGCGATATTTTAAAGTAATTTGCTCATTAAAAGAAGCCTTATTAAGACTAGCAACAAGATTATTGATGGTTGTAATTGGTTGGTTATTTATTTCAGTTATAATATCGCCAACTCTTAATCCAGCTTCTTTGGCTGGATAGATGTTGTTTACTTTATATAAACCAACAATTATAATTCCGTTTGAATTTAATTCAATTCCAATATTCTCGCCACCTGGGTAAATATATTCAGAATATGCTAAAACAAAATTTGGGAACATAACTAAAGCTAAAAGAAAAGTAAGGCATGTTTTTTTGATTTTAGAAAAAATCATAATCCACTTCCTTTTACTACAAGCGCCATTATTATTATGTCCTTAAAAGAAAAAAATACCGATGGTATTAATTATCAATTTCAAATTCTGAAACATTATTATTTTCTAATATTATTTTGGCTATTTTTTCTTCTACTTTTTTTAATTGTTCATCACATTCTTTTACTAATTGCATTGCTCTTGTGTATTTATTAATTGATTCTTCTAAGTCAGTGTCACCAGTTTCTAACTCATTAATAATAGTTTCTAGTTCTTTAATTTTGTCTTCGAATTTCATTTCTTTATTATCCATTTGCTTTTTCCTTCCTTTCTACTTTTGTTATTACAATTCCATCATGGAATTTTATTTTTAAATGGGAATTTTCTTTAACATCATGAATTGTTTTTATCATTTTATCCTCAATATAAGTTAAGGTATATCCTCTTTTTAGGATACTTAAAGGATTAAGTATTTCTATTTTGGAGATAATATTATTAAGTTCTAATTCTTTTAATTTATATAGGTTTTTTGGTTCTAATAAAATTTTATTATTTTTTAAATTTTCTAATTTTAATTCTTTTTGATTTATTTTGTAATCCATTAATTGTTTTAATCGTTCATTAATATTATCAACTTTTTGGTTTATAGTATCATACATTATCATTGGGGTTTTGATTACAAAGGAATTTTTAATACTATCTAAAAACAATTTTTTATAATTTATTTGTTTATTAATGCTTTCTTTTAATCTTATTATTATTTGGTTTAGATTATGATCTATATCAATTAAATTAGGAACGGCTATTTCGGCTGCAGCCGTTGGAGTTGGAGCTCTTAAATCAGCCACAAAATCACTAATAGTATAATCGATTTCATGTCCAACAGCACTGATAATGGGTATTTTAGAAGCAAAGATGGCTCTAGCTACTATTTCTTCGTTAAAAGGCCATAAGTCTTCAATTGACCCACCACCACGCCCAACGATTAAGACATCTAAATTATGATGATTAGCTTGATTTATTTTATTAACAATATCTTGAGCAGCATTTTCCCCTTGAACTAAACTTGGAAATAATAATATTTCACAAATTGGATATCTTCTTTTTATAGTTGAAATAATATCTTTTACAGCTGCCCCTGTTTTAGCAGTAATTACTCCTACTTTATTAGGATATTTAGGGATTGGTTTTTTATGAATTTGATCGAATAATCCTTCTTTCATTAATTTTTCTTTTAATTGTTCAAAAGCAATATATAAATTGCCAATTCCATCTTCTAACATTTCGTTAACATAGATTTGATATGTTCCAACAGTTTCATATATTGTTATTCTTCCCGTAACTAAAACTTTCATGCCATCAGTCGGTGTAAAAGGAATATTTCTATTATTACTATTAAACATAATTGCATTTATTTTACTATATTCATCTTTAATTGAAAAATAAAAGTGACCTGAGGTATGAGCTTTAAAATTAGAGATTTCCCCTTTTAAATATACTGTTTGTAAATGGATATCATCATCAAATTTAGATTTTAAATACTTTGTTAACGCTTTAACTGATAAATATTTATTATTCACCTTATCACCTACTTACTATGATATATTTTATCTAATGAAGCATTAATCATTTTTCTAACTTCATCATCACTATACATTTTAGCTAATTCAATTGCTTCGTTAATGGCAATAATTTCTGGAATCTCAGTATATAGTAATTCATAAATTGCCATTCTTAAAATAGATTGATCTGTGTTTCCCAAGCGATCTATTGTCCAGTTTTGTAAAGTCTTATTCGCTTGTTGATCTATTTCTTTTTGATGGGTTATTACCCCATAAACAATATCTTTAACAAATTCATTATCTATTTCTAAAACCTCTTTTATTACATCATTAACTTCATAATCAATATTATTGTTTTTATAGACATTAATTTGATAAAGAATTGTCATTATTTTTTTTCTAAGTTCACTTCGATTTTGATGTTGCATTTTACCACCTATTTTTTTAGATTATATTATTACTAGTTATATTAATAATTATACTTTTCCCCTTCTCCTTGATAAATCATTACTGTTGGCCAAATTAAAATATAGATAGTCATAAATAAGAAAATTCCCCAGCCAATAATTGGAACAATTAAAAATAAGAGCCAAATATATGGGGACAAATAAATTTCTTTTCCTGTAACATTTAATTTAGCACATGTTAAACAAGATATCTGAATATAAAAAATGATTATCATAATAAAGAAAGGAATAACAAAACAAATAATACCAAGCAACCAATTTTTCCAATTAGCATACCAACTATCTTTATTATAGACATCTAATAAGGCACCTAGCAAAATATTACTTGTTCCTCCACCAAAAATAAGTAATAATAACCAAACCCACCAATTTTCCCTTTTTAAAAGTTTCATTAATTTTCCTCCTCTTTTAATTTTTGTTTTAACTGATATAAAATATTTAAAGCTTCCATTGGAGTTATTTCTATAGGGTTTATTTTTTCTAATTCTTTTTCAACAAGTGATTTTTTTATGATTGGAATTTCTTCTAAAGGCAAAGATTGTTGAATTTTTAATTCCCTTTTTGTTTCATTGTTTTCATAAATTTTTAAAATAGTATTAGCCCGACTAATTAAACTTGCTGGTAGTTGGGCTAATTTAGCAACATGAATTCCATAACTTCGATCAATACTGCCTTTTTTAATTTTATGAAGAAAGGTAATTTTTCCATTTTCTTCATGAGCACTGACGTGAATATTTTGTAATTGTTGTAAACTGTTTTCTAAATCAGTTAGTTCGTGATAATGAGTTGAAAACATTGTTTTTGCCCCTATTTCATTATGAATATGCTCAATAATCGCTTGGGCTAAAGCCATTCCATCAAAAGTTGCTGTTCCTCTTCCTAGTTCATCAAATAAAATTAAACTATTAGCAGTTGCATTACTGATGGCATAATTAGCTTCTTTCATTTCAATCATAAAGGTTGATTCGCCACTAACTAAATCATCACTTGCTCCTATTCTTGTAAAAATAGCATCAAAAATAGGAATTATGGCTTCATTAGCAGGAACAAAGGAACCAATTTGAGCCATAATAACAGTGATTGCCATTTGTCTCATATAAGTTGATTTACCAGCCATATTAGGACCTGTTATTAATAAAATATTAGTTTCTTTATCCATTAGAATATTATTTGGCACAAATTCATAATTGCCTACTTGTTCAATAATAGGATGACGATTATCAATAATATTTATATATCGTTCTTCTGTTAATATTGGCCTAACATAGTTGTTTTCTAAAGCAATAGTACTAAACGATTGTAACACATCAATTTCACTAATAGTTTTAGCTACTGCTTGTAAAATAGGAATATATGTTTTTATTTTATCCCTTATTTCAATAAATAATTCATATTCTAGTTCGATTATTTTTTCTTCGGCATTTAAGATTAGGGCTTCCTTTTCTTTTAAAATTGGGCTTATGTAGCGCTCACAGTTACTTAACGTTTGCTTTCTTTCATAGCCAAATTCTTCTTTTACTAAGGGAATATTTCCTTTCGATATTTCAATAAAATAACCAAAGACTTTATTATATCCAATTTTTAAGTTTTTAATCCCAGTTTTTTCTTTTTCAAGGGCTTCAAAACGGGCTAAAAAGTCTTTCCCACCCTTTCGAAGTTCTTTTAATTCATCTAGTTCTAGATGATAACCATTTTTAATTAAATAACCTTCTTTGAGAGTATGAGGTGGGGTTTCATAAATGCTTTGTTCTAATAATTGATACAAATCATCGAGTGTATTTATTTTTTTTGGATAATTTATTTTTTCTAAAAGATTAGCTATTGTTGGTAAAACTTTTAAGGAGTTTTTTAATTGAATTAAATCTCTAGCATTACTACTTCCAAAGGCAATTCTGCCACTTAATCTTTCTAAATCATATATTTCCTTAAGGGCAACTTGTAAATCGTCTCTTATGATAAATTCTTTTATTAGAAGATCTACAGTATCATATCGTTTATTTATTTCTTCTTTATTTATTAATGGAGCTTCAAGATATTTTTTTAATAATCTTGAACCCATAGCAGTTTTTGTTTTATCTAATAACCAAATTAAAGAGTTTTCTCTTTGTTTTAATCTTAGAGTTTGAGTAAGTTCTAAATTATATTTTGTTTGAAGATCCATTTTTAAAAATTGTTCTTCTTTTCTAACAATTACTTTTTGAAAGTGACTTAAACTACGTTTTTGAGTTTTATCAATATAGCTTAATAAGTGTTTTACTGTTTCATTCATTCTTATATCTTTTAACTCATTATATAATGTGTCATATTCTATTAGATTAAATGTTTCATGAATAGTAATGGTTAAATTAAATTGATGTTCTAAAATAGAAGTAATATTTTGATCAACTTTATCAGTAACAATAACTTCTTTAAGCCCGATATTAATAATTTCACTAATTATTTTACTAGCATTTGATTCTAATAGTTGAACAAATAATTCTCCTGTAGAAATATCAGTATAACTTAATCCATAAGCATTATTAAAATAAACTAAATTCCCAAGATAATTATTTTCATATTCAATTAAAGCATCATGATTAATAATAGTTCCTTTACTAATTATTCTAACAACATCCCTTTTTACAATTCCTTTGGCATTTTTAGGGTCTTCTAATTGTTCGCATATGCCTACTTTATAGCCCATAAGAATTAGTTTTTCAACATATACTTGTGATGAATGATGAGGAATTCCACACATTGGAATTCGTTCTTCTAAACCAGCACTTTTACCAGTTAAAGTAAGTTCTAATAGTCGTGATACTAGAATTGCATCTTCAAAAAACATTTCATAAAAATCGCCTAATCTAAAAAAGAGAATTATATCTTCATGTTTATTTTTAATATCAATATATTGTTTCATCATTGGAGTTAATTTAGAAAGATTTACTTCACTTAGTTTCACGACTATCACCTTTTATAATTTTATCAAAAAAAGAAGTGATAGTCTACACTTCATTTCTTTTCTTTTTCTAAATATGCAATTGCATCATCTAAGGTCTTAATTGGGATCACTTTAATTTTATAGTTTTTTTCAATTTTTATTGCCATTACTTCTTCATAATTATCTCCAGCTGGAACAAAGAAAATATCAGCTTTTTTCTTTTCAGCTCCTTTAATTTTATATTTTACGCCCCCTACTTCTCCAACATTACCTTCACTATCAATCGTGCCAGTTCCAACTATTTTTTGATTATTACTCAATTTAGAGCCAGTTAAGGTATCATAAATTGCTAAACTTATCATAAAGCCACCTGATGGTCCCCCATCAGTATTTTTATATTTTAATTTTATTTCTGGTTTGGTTTCAAGTTCATAATCAATGGATATTAGCACGCCAATAAGGAGATTATCTTTTTCTTTAAAAATGGTGGCTTTTCTATTAATTATTTTATTATTAATACTTTTTACTTTAATTATTATTTCTTGATTCTCAATAAAAGTCTCTTTAGCCTTTTTAACATCTTCTAAATCGGTTATTTTTAAATTGTTAATTTTTAATATTTCATCCCCTATTTTTAAATCTGTTTTGGCTCTTTCTTCAATATAAGTAATATATAAATGTTTATCAATTATCGTAATTTCTTGATTGGCTTTAGTATAAGCTAAAATAATTGCTTCTTGATTAGATTCATTTAACATTACTTGATCTCTAAATTTTGTTTCTTTTTCAGTTTCATTAGTTGGAACATGATCCTTTTTTTTGATTAAATCCCAGTTTTTATTTAAATATGAATAAAGAAAGGTTGGAATAGTAGCCCTTATTTCACTAACATAAGCCATATTAAAAGAGTTTTCTTTGATTGAATAATTATCAATTTCAATTTTATTTTTAATATCGATTATTCCCCCAGGAGTATTTATATAATAAGGTAATTTTATTGTCATAAGCAAAAAAGCAATCGAAAAACCAACTAGATATAGATTTAAAGTTTTTACTATTTTGAAAATTTTTTCATATGTTTTATTAAGCATAAGATTTTTCCTCTCTAATATTAATTATAGATAAATAAGGTGTTTCTATGAAAAGTAAAATTAAGAGTTTATTAATATTAATGGTGTTAATCATTTTAATTATAGAAATTTTAACAGAATCAAGTTCTATTTTGGAAACAATTGATTTTTCAATTGGAATTTGGAAGAATAATATTTTTCCATCTTTGTTTCCTTTTTTTGTTTTATCTGAAATTGCTATTCATTATGGAATGGTTGAATTATTGGCTGAATTATTTAAACCAATTATGCAAATATTTTTTAAAATTAATAGTTATGCTGCCTTTGTATTTGGAATGAGTCTTTTATCTGGTTTCCCAAGCAGTGCAAAATATACAAAAGAATTATATTTAAATGGGTTATTAACTGAAAAAGAAGCCACTAAAGTTTTAACTTTTAGTCATTTCTCTAATCCTCTCTTTATTTTGGGCACTTTGTCAGTTCTTTTTTTAAATAATAAAGAAGTTGGACTATTAATTTTAATTTGTCACTATTTTACTAATTTTTTAATTGGGATTGGGGTTAGAAATTATTATCCTTCTAAAACTGAAAAAAATAAAACATCCTTAAAAGAAGCTTTTTATAAGATGCATAATAAAAGAATTAATAATGAACAGACTTTTGGACAAATTATTACTAATTCCCTTGTTAATAGTGTTAATACTCTTCTTTTAATTCTTGGCGTTATTTCCATGTTTTTAGTTATAACTCGGATCATAGATAATAATATCAATCTTTCTAACTATTTTCAAGCCCTTTTAAATGGTTTTATTGAAATGACTCAAGGTTTAAAATATATTAGTCTTTTAGATATCCCTTTAAAATTTAAATCTACTTTATCAACTATGATTATTTCTTTTGGAGGATTAAGTGTTCATGTTCAAGTTATTAGTATTTTAAGTGATACCAAAATAAAATATTTGCCCTTTTTAATTGCTAGAATTTTTCATGCTACCATTGCTTCTTTTTTAGTCTTTATTTTGTTTGATTTTTGGATCCTATATCTTTAACAAAGTTGGTTATTAATTTTCAAATTCTTCTTTTTTATATAATTAATACTTAAAGGAATTAAAACAAGACTAATAAACAAGGCAACAATTTTAAAAACTGATCTCGTGCCATATCCCTTTTGAATTTGGCCAACTATAATCATCCCAAATGAGGCTAGAATAGCTTCTATTACATATAAAAAGGATAATATCGTGCCTTTGTTTTTAAAGGTTATGACTTTATTCATTTCTGTAGCCACAAAAATATTTTTAAGCCCATTTAAGATAGGAGTTATACAATATATTAAGATAATAAATATTGAATTGCTTAAAATAGGAATTAAAGCAAAACTAAGTAATAATCCAATTAAAATATATAAAGTATAATTATTAAATTTATTTATTATTTTTGGACCAGTTTTACCAATTATTACTTGATTTAATTCTCCTATTATGGAAATCAGACTAATAAACCAAGTAGAAATTTGTAATTCTTTCATTAAGATACTTTTCATATCAATAATTATTACTCTAACAAGAGTTACAAAAGCAAACAAAATAAACATTTGAAATAATTTATTTGTTTGTATATAATTAAAACTATTAACAAGTCTATTTTTAAGTTCTTGTTCTTTAATAGTTTTCTTTTTTATATTTGGTTCTTTATAAAAAAGAAGGAGCAAATTTGAAGTTAAATGTAAAATTATTGTTAATAAGATTATATAAAATAAATAGTTATCAAAAAAGAAACCACATATTAGACTAGATAAAATTAAAAAAATTGAACTTATTGATACTAAATTACCATATACTTTCGAAAATTTATTAGATTCTTTTTTATGTTCTAATTGATTACTAATAATAACTATGTCAATTTTCTTGGTAAAAGATTGATTAATTGATCTTAAAAAATACATTATAAATAAACCATAAAAAGAAGTAGCCCTAAAAAAAAGAACTATTTTTATAATATAAATAATATTGTTTAGAATCAAACTCTTTTTAGGTCCATATTTATCTATAAAAAGCCCTAGAGGGATTTCCATTATACAATTAGTAACATGAAAAATCGACATTCCTAACATAATAATATAAAAACTAAAACCTCTATTTATTAAGTAAATAGTAAATAAAGAAGTAATTATTTTAAATTTAGGTAAACTTAATATTGCATATATCATAATTATAATCCATTCTTTAAATATTATATAAATTGTTGGAAATAAATTTTACTGTAATAACCAATTAATGTTTTCTACTGAGTTATATTGACAAATTATTTTAATTCCAAAATCTTCATCGTCATATAATGGATGATAGATGGGGATAATAATGGCAGCAAATGAATCTAATCTCCCATCTTGATTACTTCCCATTTCTGATCCTAATTGAACTACTCCAATTTCACTACCATTCACTAATTTAGTTGCAAAATCTCCATATTTTATTGTATTATTCTCTGCATCAATTACTAAATTACTAATGCTACTACCATAATTAAAAGTAAATGTAAAACAAGTATTAAATTCATAATCATCACAATATTCAATATTTGTTACAGTTTTATTTTCTAACTCATTATTTATTTCGTTGCTAATAAGAGCTTGTTTAATAAATAGTTCTGTTTTGTAACCATTATCATTATAAATATCTTTTAAAAACAATAATAATTGAAATAATAAAACAACTATAATGGCAGTTATAGAAAAAGATAGAATTAATTCAATAATAGTAAATCCTTTATTTTTATTCACTTTATCACCTATTTCTTTATTTTAAGTGTCGCAACTGTTTCATCATTAAAAAGAACAATTAAACGGTGACCCACTTCTGAGGGTTGATAATTAATATAATCTAAAAAAGTTAAAATTTTGCTATCAACATCAGCACTTTTCATAACTGGAGCTAGATTGCTAATATCATTATAAGTAAAATATACTCCTTTAATTTCTAAAACATCAAATAATTCTTTACAATAATCAGGATTATCAAATAACTCTTCAGGGCATTCAGAAAGTTCTAGATATTGTTTATTTAGGGTTAATTTTGATTTAATTTTATGTTCATAATCATAATCTAATAAATATTTTTTAATTTGACTTGTTGCGTAAAGTCCATTAACAGTATTAAAGGTAAAAGAATGGTCATAATATTGATAAGTTTTTCTAAAATTAACAAATAAATATATTAAAACAATTGAAATAAAAGATGATACAATTAATGTTTCTGTTAACATAAAGCCCAAATTATTATTTTTTTTCATAACTTTATCCTTTCTTATTGTAATTATTCTAAATATATTATATAATAATTTTAGGATAAATACTAGTCTTAAGTAAAGGGGTTGACATAGTGTTAGTAACTTTTGATTATGAAAAATCACCAGTCGTAGAGGTTGTAAATGAGATATTACTTGATGCTTCAAAACGAGGAGCCAGTGATGTTCATTTTGATCCATTACCAAATTTTATGAAAGTTAGAATTAGAATTGATGGTTCATTAATAGATTATTGTGAAATACCTAATGAAGTTAAAAAGAATTTAATTACTAGGATTAAAATAATATCAGGGATGAATATTACTGAATCTAGACTTCCACAAGATGGTGCTATTAAAGAAAAACTTAAGGATACCGATCTAGATCTTCGGGTTTCTTCTGTTCCTACTAGTGAGGGGGAAAAGGTGGTGATCCGTATTTTGGATTATTCAATGAGTTTAAGTGGAATTGAAAATTTGGGTTTTAGTGATGAAAACTATAAAAAAGTATTAAAAATGATTAGTGTTCCTAATGGGATTATATTAGTTACAGGTGCAACAGGAAGTGGTAAGTCTACTACTGTTTATTCTATTTTACAACGACTTAATACCGAAGATACCAATATTATAGCGGTTGAAGATCCAATAGAAATGGATATTGAAGGAATAAATCAAATTCAAACTAATAGTGAAATTGGTTTAAATTTTGCAACTGCCCTTCGTTCTATTTTAAGACAAGATCCGAATGTTATAATGATTGGAGAAATAAGGGATACCGAAACTGCTAAAATAGCCGTTAGAGCCTCTATTACAGGGCATCTAGTTTTATCTACTCTTCATACTAATGACTCATTAAACACTATCGAAAGACTTCTTGACATGGAGGTAGAGCGTTACTTACTGGCAAGTTCTTTAACAGGAATAATTTCTCAAAAATTAGCTAGAAAATTATGTCTTAATTGTCGAACTACTCGACCAACTAATGATTATGAAAAACAATTAATTAAAAAGACTCTAAATATAGAGATTGATGAAGTATATACTAGTGAAGGATGTGAGATTTGTAATAATGGTTATCAAGGTCGAATTGCCCTTCACGAGGTCTTAATAATAAGTCAAGAAATTAAAGATGCAATTAGTTCTGGAATTAGTCGTGATAAATTAAGAAGTTTAGTTTATCGGGCTGATATTACTACTCTTTTACAAGATGGAATTGAAAAGGTCATAAATGGACTTACTTCTTTTGAAGAAGTATTAAAATTAATTGAACTTGAAGGTGAAGAAGCTTATGGTGATTATGATTTAAAACAAGCAATTGATGCTACAAACATTGTTTTAGAAAAAAAAGAAAATGATAATGGAAATAATAATGAGCCAACTACTGAGAATACACTTGCTAGGGAAGAAGAAAGTTTTGAAATAATAGAGTTTTAAAAACAAGGATTAAACCTTGTTTTTTTTAATTTATTATTATAAATTCAATAATCGTATTAATATCAATTTTTAAAAACATAATAATTAAAGCAGCAAGACATAAGAATGGTCCAAAAGGAATTATTCTTTCCTTATTTTTTCTTAAGACTAACATTATAATAGAAATGGGTAATCCAATAAAGGAAGCTATAAAAATGGAAATAAGGGACATTTGCCAACCAAAAGTTAATCCAAAAACAAACATTAACTTTATATCGCCATCTCCCATTGATTCTTTTTTAAAAATAAAATTACCTAATTGTTTTATTAAAAACATAATACTAAAGGATATCATTCCATTAAATAATGATAATAAGACACCATTAACTCCCTTTAAAAAAAAGATACTAATTAATAATAAGATGCTGGCTATTATTAAAACTTCATCAAGAATAATAAAATATAAATAATCACTAATAAAAATTATTAATGTCATTGAGACAAAAACTAAGGCAATTATTAATTCAATTGAAGCTCCAAAGACTAAAAAGGATAAAGCAAATAAACAACCTGTTAGCAATTCAAAAAAAGGATAAAATAAAGAAATCCTTTTTTTACATTGGGTACATTTACCTAATTGAAATATATAAGAAAAAATGGGAAATAACTCCCAAAAGGTTAATTGATGATTACAGTTTGGGCAATGTGAGGGTGGATATAAAATTGATTCTCCTTTTGGAAGACGGTACCCAACAACATTAAAAAATGAACCTAAGTTTATTCCTAATAGAAACAAACAAATTAGATAATAATTATTCATTAAAAATACCCCCCTATTGTTGAATTAAATTAAGAGCTCCAAACATTGGGACAATTATTGCTAAAACAATAACTCCAACTACAATTGTTAAAAAGGCAATTAAAACTGGTTCAACTAAACTTTTTAAACGGGTTACAGCATCTCGATGTAATCCCTGATAATAAATGGAAACTTTTTCCATCATCTCAGCTAATTGTCCAGTTTTTTCACCAGTAACTAACATTTCATAAGCAGGTAATGGAAAAGCCCAGTGTCCTTGAAAGGAAAGAGAAATTCTGTCTCCACGAGCAAGATTACTAATTGTATCTAAAATTAACATTTTATATATTTCATTATTTGTTACTCTATTTAAGACATCCATACTATCGGTAATAAAGACATTATGTGATAATAATGAGGCGAGAGTTTTAGTGAAAATAGTAACTTCATTATAAATAATAATTGTTCCAAAGCCTGGAATATGCATAGTTAGCCATTGCATAAAGGTTCTAATTAATTTAACGTTTTTATATAAATAGCCACAAGCTAAAATAAACAACATAAATCCTATAAAGAGCCAAATGATGTTAAACTTTAAAAAATCACTAACGGCAATTACGATTAAGGTAAATTTCGGAATCTCATTAGCGTCTATATTTTCATAAATACTAACAAAACGTGGAATAACAAAAATTAATATAAAGGTAATAACCGCAACTGATAAAATTAAAACCATACTTGGATAAATCATAGCTGTAATCATTTGTTTTTTAGTTTTTTCTGTTTCAGTATAATATTCTGCCATATCATCTAAAGTTTCAGGTAATTGTCCTGTCATTTCAGCTGCTTTTACCATATTAATTAATAATCTTGGAAAAGCAGCCCCTTGTTTGATTAAGGCTTCACTAAAGTTTTCCCCCATGGTTAAATCATAAACCATGGCTCTAAAAATTCTTTGATATGATTTTTTATTATATTGTCTAACTAATATTTTTAAAGCTTCAACTAAAGGAATCCCTGCTTTTAAATAAGTAGATAATTGAGTTAAAAAGAATAGTAAATCTTTAGTTTTAACTTTGGTTTTATTAACAGAAGTATGACCATGGAAAAAGGTTATCCAACGATTAGTGCGAATACTATAAACTTCATATCCTTCACTAAGTAAAAAGGAATGAACTTCAACTTTGGAATAAGCATCAAAGTGACCTTTAACAACTTTTCCTTCCATATTTTTGGCAACATATTCATATAAAATTTTAACTGTACTTCGTTTTTCTTCTTCTACCTCAAATTCAATTAACAATGCCTTTTGGGCTAAATCACGCTTATTTTTTTTAGTTTTAACAAGGATAGAATTGTCATAAGCGTCCTTAATTTTCTTTTTTATAGATTGTGGTGAAGTAAATGTTTTCATTAAAAAGTTTTTTAATTTTTTGGGCAATGATTGTTTTTCAATAATAACATTTTCATCACGATATTCCTCTTTTAATTTTGCTTTATGTTTTCTTTTTGCTTCAGCCTCTTCTAATCTTTTTTTAACAAGTTCTTCTTTCTTTCTTTGTTTTAAAATGTACTCTTCTTCTTTTCTCTTTTTTAATATTTCCTTTTTATGTAGTTTTTCTTCTTGTAACCGTTTTCTTTTATTTATTCGGGCTACTTTATTTCGTTCATAGGTTGCTTTATATTTATGAATGATAGTTCTTATTTTAGAGAACACCAATGAAATTATTTCATATAATATAACAAACGGAAATAATAAACCTAAGATAATCCATTTTATAAAACGATAAATTAAATAAGAAATAATTATAATTCCTTTAATAACATATAATATAATAGTTATCAAACTTTTAACAATAAAAAAATAAATGAAATAAGATAACCATAAAAAACCGAAACTTATTAGTTTTATTAATTTACTTACTCCATTAACGATTAAGGTCAATCCAATAATATTAAAAAAGAAAAAACCTATTGAAATATATTTAACAAATAGAACTATACTTTTAAAAATAAATGACACTATTTTATATATATATATAAATGGTAATAGTCCAAATTCCTTTTTCACGATAACACCTCATTAATCGCTTAACTCCTACTATATAATAAATTATAGCATAAAAATTAAATTATTAAAACAAGTTTATCCATAATATTCATTTTTTTAACATACTTTAGGTATTATTTAAAAATAAAAAAGAAAGGAGGCATAATAAAAGTTAAGTTATTTTATTTATTCTTAACTAATTATGTAAATAATAGAAATGAATTACTATAACTATCCTTTTTTTAATTATCCTTATTTAAATTATCCCAAAGCTTCTTTATTTAGTTCCCTATTTAAAAATAAAATAAATTGGAGTTCCTTATTTAAAAATACTCAACAAACTCTTAATTTAATTAATCAAACGATTCCAATTGTAAAACAAGTTCCTCCTATTTATCGCAACGCGAAAACAATGTTTAAAGTAATGAATGAATTTAAAAAGGTTGATGAAAAAAAAACAACACCTACTGTAACTAAATCTAATAATAAACTAAAAACAGAAAAAAAAGAATCATCTTATGGGCAAAACAATCCTACTTTTTTCTTATAGTTAAAGGGAATATCCCTTTTTTTTAATCTATCATATAATCCTTTAACTTACGAGACCGAGATGGATGTCTTAATTTTCTTAAGGCTTTTGCTTCAATCTGTCTAATTCTTTCTCTTGTTACTCCAAATAATTGTCCAACTTCTTCTAAGGTTCTTGTTCGACCATCTTCTAATCCAAAACGAAGACGAATAACCTTTTCTTCTCGTTCGGTTAAAGTTAATAATACCCCTGATATTTCATCTTTTAACATTTCATTAGTTGCATATTCTTCAGGGTTAACATTTCTTTCGTCTTTAATAAAATCACCTAAATGAGAATCTGCTTCTTCCCCAATTGGAGTTTCTAAACTAACTGGTTCTTGAGATATTTTATAAATATCTTTTATTTTTTCAAGTGGTACTTTCATTTTTTCAGCTAATTCTTCTTCAGTTGGTTCACGATTTAGTTCTAAGGTTAATTGTCGTTGGAGACGGGCTAATTTGTTAATTGTTTCAACCATATGAACTGGAACTCTTATTGTTCTTGCTTGATCGGCTATTGCTCTAGTAATTGCTTGTCTTATCCACCAAGTAGCATAGGTTGAAAATTTATATCCTTTTGAAACATCAAATTTATCAACTGCTTTCATTAATCCAATATTACCTTCTTGAATTAAATCTAAAAATAGCATTCCCCTACCAACATAACGTTTAGCAATGCTAACAACTAAACGAAGATTGGCTTCTGCTAAAGATCTTTTAGCTATTTCACTACCCTCATTAATTGCATCTGCTAATTTTAATTCTTCATCATATGTTAATAATTTTACTTGTCCAATTTCTTTTAAATACATTCTTACTGGATCATTAATAGTTAAATCTTTAGTTAAAATATGGTCATCAAAAATTAATTGGGAACTAGTTTCATCTTCCCCATCTTCACTTTCTGAAATAATCTTAATATCAAATTCTGTAAATGAATTGTATAATTCTTCTAAAGTATCAGCATCTAAATCCAACCCTTTTAGAGATTCGGCTAATTTTTCATATGTAATATATCCCTTTTCTTGTCCTATTTTAATTAAATCTTCTTTTCTTTCTTCAAAAGTTTTTATTTCTTCAATCATATTTTTATTCCTACTTTCAATTTCTTAATTTGTTCAGCAATTTTGGCTTTTTCCATAATATCAGTTTCTTTATTCATTTGATCCATTAAGCGTTTACATTCATCATTAATATGATATTCTTTTATTACTAATACATAATCTTCAATTTCTTCTAAAGTATAATTTTCTTTTAAGTTAAGACTTTGAATTTCACCAATTGTTTTAATAAGATCTTCATTATCAGCAATAATTGAAAAAAAGTCTGCTAAAATAAAATCTTTGTTTTCTTTATAAAAATAATTAATTTCTTGGGCTAATAATCGGTAATGCATCGTTGGCATAAAAGTAACCTTTTTATTATAAATAGAAATAACTTCATTACTTTTTAGCATATAATAAAGTAAATTTTGTTCAGCCATTGTATACTTATCAAAGGTTTTGGGTTTAGTGATAACTGGCTTTTTAGCAATTAATACTTTCGGATTAGATTGTTCAACTAAAAGAAATTGGTTTTTTAATAGTTCAAGTTCTAAACCAGATTCTTTGCTTATCTTTTTTAAGGTTATTTCTCTTAATATTTTATCTTCAATCGTAATTAATTCTTTTAAAACCTCATTTACATAATTTGCCATTTCATTACTATTACTTAAATCACGGTTATTTTTTAAATATAATAATTTAAAATCCATAATACTCATTGCTTTATTTAATTTATTAATAAATTTATCAATACCATAATCTCTAATATAATCATCTGGATCTAAATCCTTTTCTAAACGAACAATTTTAGGAATTACCCCCATTTTAATTAATTCATTACTACAAGCTAAAGTAGCTTTAGCACCTGCTTCATCCCCATCAAAACAAATAATAATTTCTTTGGAAAGTTTTTTTAGTAAGATTGCTTGTTTAGTAGTAATAGCTGTCCCCATGGTTGCAACAACATTTTTTATATCATTAGCATAACATCGAATAACATCCATAAAACCTTCAACAATAATAATTGATTTTTTTAATCGACTTTCTGCTTGAGCACGATGATAATTATAAAGTAATTCTCCTTTTTTAAAAATAGGAGTTTCTTTCGTATTAATATATTTAGCATTATCATCATTATCATAGACTCGTCCACTATAGCCAACTATTTTCCCACTGGCATCAGTTAATGGAAACATAATTCGATTATAAAAAATATCATTATATCCATAATTATTATTAACTACTAACCCACTTTTAATTAAATCTTCCTTTAAAAACTTCTTTTTTATTAATAAATTAGTTAACATTTCATTATTTTTTAGAGACAAACCAACGCCAAATTCTTTTATAACATCTTCATTAAACCCCCGATTAAGCAAATATTCTTTAGCTTGTTTACCTTCTTCAGTATTAATATTATTTTGATAAAACCTTTGGGCAATTTCATATATATCATATAAGTCTTGATATTTACTAATCGTTGGCTTTATTTCACCAATATTAATTGAAAGCCCTCCAATATCAGCTACCTTTTTTAAAGCTTCATAAAAATTAAGATGCTCATAATCCATAATAAAAGTAAAAGCATTCCCCGTCGCTCCACAAGAAAAGCAAGTATATATTTGTTTTTCATAGGAGACACTTAAACTAGGATTTCGATCATCATGAAAAGGACAAAGTCCGAAAAAGTTTTTGCCTCGTTTAGTTAATGGAATATATGATGAGATAATATCAACAATATTTACACTACTTCTAATTTTATTAATTTCTTCTTTTGATAATTTATTCATATATATATTGCTCCCTACTATTAATATACAACAAAGTTTTCATATTTCCTTTTTTTCTTTAATAATATTTTAAAAAAAGAAAAAACCTAAAATAGGTTTTTCCCTAGTATGTTTAAAACATACTAATCTATATAAAACGCTAACACGATTAGCGTAGCACTAATGACAGGGTTTAATTAAAAGTTTGTTTTTTAATGTAAACTTAATACTACCATGAAGACTAGTTAAATAATAAGAAACTTGATTTTCATTTAAAATATCAATCACTTCTTGATGAGGATGGTTATATCTGTTATTTATTCCAGCTGAAATAACTGCATGCGATGGATTAATCCAATTTATGAATTCTTTTGAAGAACTATTTTTTGAACCATGATGCCCTACTTTTAATATATCCATTTTGGGCAAATTATATGTATCTATTAAATATTTTTCACTAATTGTTCCAGCATCTCCTGTTAACAATATATTCACTTGGTTTAATCTTGTATAAATAATTAGACTATCTTCGTTCTCATCTTTTTCATCTTTTTTATTTAAAAAATAAAAAAAGGAGCCATTTATATTTATTTTAGTTTGATTAAAAAAGTAATAACTGATCTTTTTTGTTTTAAGTTCGTTTATAATTTTTTGCTCTAAATCATTATTATTACCACTATTAAAAATAACTTTAGTAATTTTGTAATTATTTATTAGGGTTAAAGCTTCTCCTAAATGGTCATAATCACCATGAGTTAAAATTAAATAATCTATTTTTCTTATTCCTTTTGACTTTAAATATGGTATTGTTTGAGATAAAACAATTGAATAATCCTTTTTTTTCTTCATCCATTCAGAATTATCATATGTTACTATTCCTCCAGTATCAATAAGAATATTCCCTTTATTTCTTGGTAATTCAATTAAAGTTGAATCACCTTGTCCGACATCAATAAAAGTTATAACTGGATACTTATAAAAGTAAGGACTATAATAATGAATAATTAAGACTAATATTATATATATGAAGTTTAAGTACTTATTATTCTTAAA
>CAZGXD010000002.1:12770-21552 GCA_964529625.1 uncultured Muribaculaceae bacterium | reverse complement strand
ATCAACAAAAACCATCGAAATATGTCCATTACCACGTTCGTTTATAACACCAATAATTTTATCCCCATCAAAAGGAATCAGCATTAAGTGTTTTTCAGTACGGTAGTTGTTAATATAATCAATATTTATCTAAATTTATATTATTACAAATTAAAATAACAAAACAGTTATGTTTCGTTTATTTATTACGTATTATTGGTTTTTAATTTAAAATTATATTCCAAGTTTAAAAATAAACTCTCTATGATAAAATAAGTACTCTTCCTTTTTACTTGTTATTATATTTACCTTTTTACCGTTATATATATGTAACCTTTTTTGATTTAACGGAGATATCCAAGGAGATACTAACATTGTTCCATTTTCTTCAAAACTTATAAAACCAGCATCAAATAATTTATCATATGTCGGAGTTAATATAAAACCGTTATTTGGATCAGTTTTCTCAAAATCATTTGATTTTCTCCAAGGTTTAATATGTGAAGCAATTAGCAATCTTTCATCAGAAACTAAAGTGATTGGACAATATGGACACATTTCTAAAAGTTTACGTCTATATTCTCCTTGCCCAACACGGGCTTTTATAATTGCTTCTTTTACTTTCGGTTTAAGAGTTTCATCACTTAATACCTTTTCCTTTATTTCCTGTTCTTCTATTTCATTTGCAACTATATATTCAACAAATGGCCTAAAGTATAAAATAGTTTCATTATCACTTTTTAATTTAAGAATTGAAATATATGAAATATTTGGTAAGGAGATTAATCTAATTAGATTATAAGCTACTGATTTTGAATTAATATACACTCTAGGTGCTTTAACATCAGATCTAAATATTTTGAATTCTATTATTTCTTCTTGTAAATCTCTAATTATTGTATAATTTTTTTCAAAAATTTCTGCCATTTTATCTTTATCTTTATAATTTTGATCGGGATTCATGTATTCATCTACACTATCATCCAAGTAATTAATTAAATCCACTTTCTTTATAATACATTTCATATTAAAATCTTCAAAAAAATTATTAACCTTTTCTCCTCTTTGACCAACATATAATTTAGCTTCTCCATGTCCTATTCCTATTTTATTTGAACTTACAACAAAACAATCAGGTATTGTTATATGTTCCAATGCACCTAATATTTCATAATATTTATTACCAACTTTAATCTTTGCCATTGTTATCACCAAATACTTCATCAAAATCTACATTTTTTAATATTTCAATAAAATTATTAACAACGATACTATTTCCAGCTTGTTTATACATCTGAGTATTGCTAACTACAATCTTAAATCGATCATCAAATCCCATTAATCTTAGACATTCTCTTGGAGTTAATTTTCTAATTTTATTTTCTTTAGTAATATAATTATCTACTCCTGCCCTATGCATTTTGTGAACTGTCGAAAGAATAGGTCTTGCAATTGGTAAATCTGTTTTGGGGCAAGTTTTATAATTTTTTGTACCCGGTGATTTTACATATTTTGCTAATTTATCTGATAAATAATATTTTGAATCCACATCTTCTTTCGGTTCTTCTAATATAAAATCCCCATGCCAATTAAATTGTTGATTAGCTTTTTGACAAAGTGCTATATCCCCATTTATTTGAGTATATCTTTTATTTAAATTTTTTTGTTTAGTTACAAAACTAATTCCTTTCTCTTTAAGATAATATTTCGGATCAGGATTATCTTCCAATAAATCTTGCATCGTTAATTTTAACTCCATTTTTTTTGGAAATTTATATTTTATTTTCTTGTTTTTAAAAGCAATTAAAAATACTCTTTCCCGATTTTGAGGAATTCCATAATCTCTTGAATTCATAATTTGATAATCAAACTTATATCCTAGTTTTTTAAATTCTTCTAATACTATCTCCCAAGTTTTTCCACCATCATGATTTATTAAACCTTTTACGTTTTCAAATATAAACATCTTTGGTTGCGTTTCTTTTACTATTCTACAAAATTCAAAAACTAATTGTCCTCTATGATCGTCAAGCCCTTTTCTTTTACCAACCATAGAAAACGATTGACAAGGACTTCCTCCTACTAAAAGGTCGACTTTATTTATATATTTTTTAGCGTCTAAATCATATATGTCACTATACCATCTAGAATCATCTATATCATAATTTGCAAAATATGATTCTTTTACAAATTTATCAATATCACAAGCAAAAACTATTTCATATGGTATATTAAGTCTTTGAAAGGTATGCTCTATAGAACCTATTCCACTAAATATTGTTGCTAATTTTATCATCTTGATCAACCTCCACTATTGTAATTATATCATTCTTTTTATATGACTACCAGATAAAACTATAAGGTTTTTAATTAAAAATTATATTTCAAGCTTACAAAATAGTTATTCCATAAACATTTTCAATATATAATTGATAGTTTTCATCTCCATAACAACAAAAAACAACTTTAATTTTTGAATTATTTATTTCTTTTATTATCTTAACTGCGATCAACGAAGCTTCCCTTTTGGGATAGCCAAAGACTCCAGTACTAATACAAGGAAAAGCAATTACAACTTCTTCTAATTTATTTTCCTTTCGATATTCTTCTGCTAACTTCATACAATTGCTGTAGCACATACTTAAAAAATCAGCCTCTTTATTATTACCACCTTTATAAACGGGACCAACAGTATGAATTATTTTAGAACAAGGAAGTTTATAAGCCTTTGTTATTTTGGCTTCTCCTACTTGACAACCATTTAATTTTTTACATTCTTCTTTTAATTCGGGACCGGCCTGACGATGAATCTTTCCATCTACTCCACCACCACCTAATAATGTTTTATTAGCAGCGTTTACTATAATATCAATTTTTAACGATGTAATATCTCCATTTATAACAATCATTTTCTACCTTCTTTCTTTTTCTTCTAATAATATTTTATCATTTTTCATTTAATATTTATAGATACTTTCTAATAATGCTATATTAATAGGAAAAAACCAGAAAATATTGACTTGGTAATATTAATATGGTAAAGTTAGAGAGCAACGAAATTACAGGAGGGAGTTTATTTATGGCAAAAAAAATAACAAATAAAAAACCTTTGTTTGGAAATAAAAGATCTCATGCTCTAAATTCTACTAGAAAAAAGCAAAAACCAAATTTTCAAAAGATAACTTTAGATGATGGAAGCACTATTGTTATGAGTGCAAGAGAATTAAAAACTTTTAAAAAATCAAGTAAAAAGGTAGAAACAGAAATAGAATAAACAAGAACTTTAAAATTCTTGTTTATTTTTTTCAATATAATTAATTACTTCTTTTATCGTTTCATTAAAATCATCATAATTAGTTTCAAACCAATTTATCTTCATTTGATTATTAAACCATGTATATTGTCGTTTAGCATAATTTCTACTTCGTTGTTTTATTAATTCTAGACTCTCTTCGAGGGTTTTTTTTCCATCAAAATATAAAAATAATTCTTTATACCCAATTGGAGTCATAACGGCTTTAGTTTTTATATTTAAATTATAAATATTTTTGGCTTCTGCTATTAATCCTTTTTCAACCATTACATCAACTCTTTGATTAATCTTCTCATATAATTTTTCTCTTGTTGTAGTTAAACCAATAAAAATAACATCATAAAGAAGATAATTACTTTTGTTTTTTTCTTGATTAAATTTATAATCATATAAACTTGCTTTAATATATAAGCCAGTTCCCCCTACCATAATTGGGGTTTTTTTATTTGATAAAATGTTTTCTATTATTTTGCGACTATCTTGTTGATAATGATAAACGGTATAATCTTCTTCTAAGGATTTAAGATCAATTAAATGATGTGGTACTCCTTCCCTTTCAGATGGTTCTATTTTAGCAGTCGCAATATTTAATTCTTTATAGATTTGAGTACTATCAGCGTTAATTATTTCACCATTAAAACGTTTGGCTACCACAAGCGATAATTTAGTTTTACCAACTGCAGTCGGACCAACAATAACAATTATTTTATTCATTTTTCACCTACTTTATTAACATACAATCACCAAAAGAAAAAAAACGATATTCATAAGCTATAGCTTCCTTATAAGCGTTCATTATTTTATTTCGACTTGCAAAAGCACTCACTAATAATAATAGCGTTGATTTAGGCAAATGAAAATTAGTTATTAAACCATCAATTGCTTGAAATTTAAAACCTGGATAAATAAAAATATCAGTAAAGCCCTGACTTTCTTTAAATTCAGAATGTTTTTTTAAAATTGTTTCTAAAGTTCTAGTGGTAGTTGTTCCAACACTTATAATCCGATGATGATCCTTTTTGGCTTGATTTAAAATCATCGCTGTTTCTGCATTCATCATATAAAACTCAGAATGCATTTCATGTTCAACAATCATCTCAGTTTTTATTGGTCTAAAAGTATCTAACCCAACATGAAGAGTAATTGGAACAATTTTTATTCCTTTGGCTTTTATTTCTTCAATTAATTTAGGCGTAAAATGAAGCCCGGCTGTCGGGGCAGCAGCACTTCCTAAATGATTGGCATATACTGTTTGATATCTATCTTTATCATTTAATTTTTTATGAATATATGGAGGTAAAGGCATTTGCCCTAATTGATTTAATATTTCATATAATAAACCATTATAATTAAGTTTAAAGAGAGCTATTCCTTCCCTTTTCTTTTTTAAACAAATCGCTTCTAACTCCCCTTTTCCAAATTTAATCTTCGTTCCCACTTTTATTCTTTTAAAAGGTTTTACCAAGCATTCCCATTCATCATTTGAAATATTTTTTAATAATAATAATTCTATAACAGCTAACGTTTCTTCTTTAAAACCAATTAATCTAGCTGGAATTACCTTAGTATCATTAATAACAAGGACATCATTTTCATTTAGGTACTCAATAATATCAACAAAGTTTTTATGCTCAATTTCTCCAGTTTTTTTATCTAAGACTAATAATTTTGAAGTATCTCTTTTTAAAATAGGCGTTTGAGCAATTAAATGATTTGGTAATTTATAGTCAAAATTAGTTATTTTCACTTTATCATTCAACCTTTTCAAGTTTTAAATGTTTATAGGCTTTATCAGTAACGATTCGTCCCCGTGGAGTTCTTTTTAAAAATCCATTTTGTAGTAAATAGGGTTCATAAACATCTTCAATTGTTGTTATTTCTTCACTAATACTAGCCGCAATACTCTCAATACCAACTGGACCCCCATTAAAATTTTCAATAATCGCTTTTAGAAAATTATGATCAGTATCATCTAAACCTAGCTTATCTACTTTTAGACGGTCTAAGGCATGAATGGTAATATCAAAATTAATATAACCATCTCCCTTTACTAAAGCATAATCTCTTACTCTCTTAAATAATCGATTAGCAATTCTTGGCGTTCCTCGACTCCTAGTAGCTAATTCAATCGCAGCTTGATTATCAATTTTACAATCTAGAACTAAACTAGTTCTTTTTACAATCTTTGTTAGTTCCTCAATCGTATAATAATTTAATTTAAAAACAATTCCAAATCGATCTCGTAAAGGACCTGTTAAGTCCCCTGCCCTAGTCGTCGCCCCTACTAAGGTAAAGGGGGGTAAATCAAGCCGAATATTTCGAGTTGAAGAATCATTCCCAATAATTATATCTATCTTAAAATCTTCCATAGCCGAATATAATATTTCTTCTACAAATTTTGGAATTCGATGAATCTCATCAATAAATAATACATCTCCAGGTTCAAGAGTTGATAAAATAGCAGCTAAATCCCCACTTTTCTCAATTGCTGGTCCACTAGCTGTTTTTATATTTCCACCCATTTCAGTTGCAATAATATACGCTAAAGTGGTTTTGCCCAAACCTGGTGGGCCATATAACAAAACATGATCTAAAGATTCATTTCTTATTTTAGCTGCTTCCATAAAAACCCTTAAGTTTTCCTTTATTTCTGTTTGCCCGACATATTCGTCTAGTGTTTCAGGTCTTATATTTAAATCTTCTCCTAATTTTTCAGTTGTTATTATTCTATTTTCCATATGCTCTCCTTTATTTTAATAGTAATTTTAAGGCTTCTTTTATTTGCTCTTCTATGGTTAACCCATGGTTAATTTTTGGGATAATTGAATTAATTTTAGATATTTTATAACCTAATGACTTTAGGGCTTCAACTAATTCTTCATTTTTTAAGGCCTCACTATTAATATTATCTTTACTAACTAATTTTCCTTTTAAATCCAAAATAATTTGACGGGCTATTTTATCCCCTATCTTAGGAAACTTTTTTAAATACAAAATATTTTCCCTTTCAATCGCCCCAATTAATTCCTCTGGTGTTCCTGTTGCTAGCATAGGAAGAGCCATTTTGCATCCTATTCCTTTAACACTAATAAGTTTTATAAACAAATCCTTTTCAGCTTTCGTTTTAAACCCATATAAACTTAATTCATCTTCTCTTACTTGTTGATATAAATAAACCTTTACTTCTTCATTTTCATTAAAAACATAGGAATTAGCACAGAAAATTAAATAACCAGTTTGATTATTTTCTAAAACTATATAACTACTTTCTATTTTCATTATTTTACCAATTATATATTCATACATTTAATCACCTACCTCTTTAATTATACCATGGTTTTTATAGGAGACAAAGAAAAAAGAACCTCTTTTAAATGGTTCTAATAACTATTCTATTTCAATAACGAAGAATATTTTACTTTTATTTTTTGTAAATTCTTAATTGTTTTTTCATTCCCCTCTAAGTCCTCAAAACTTATTATAACTTCCTTTATTATTATTTCATTTTCGATAGTAGTTATTAACATATTAACTTCTTCTTCAAGTTTCACATCATTTAAATAAGCAAGCTTAAAATAATATAATTTTTCTAAAGTTTCATTCTTATAATTTTCAGTTTTAGTTTTTAATTCGGCTTGTGTTATTAAGTCATAAATATAACTTGGTGAAAAAGCAATAATTTCTTTTATTATTGAATAATCTACTTCTTCTTTTAGATTATCAATAATTTCATAAACAACATTATTTTCTATTACATACTCTTTTTCATTTTCAAAAACTTTTATTAGATTATTGTCTACATAACCATTAAAAGTATCAACTATTATTTCATCTTCATTGTATTCTATTTGACCTTCAAATTCATAATTTGATAATAATTTAAATTCTGCTAATGGTTCTTTTACTTGTTTTGGTAATGGTAATCTTTCTTGTGTTCCCTTAGGAGCAAACATTAATATCACAACCAAGAAAAAGATGAAATATAAGCCCAAAATAAATAGGACTCGATATTGTTTATTGTCTTTTAAAGTTTTTATTATATTTTTTAGTTTTAATTTTTCTTTCACACTACCACCTAATCTAATATTCTCCCAACAATTCTATCTCGTTCTTGTAATCCATTAATAAAATCACTAGCTTTCATTTTAGTTTTTCCTTCTAGCTGAACAACAGTAAATACAATTTCCCCATTACTAACTTTAACTCCAAAACCATCATCATATATTCCTGTTATTTGACCATCAAACAAATTTGGGAAATAACGCTCAGAAGGATAAGATTCCCATACTTTTAATCTTCTTCCTTTAAAACGACAATAAGCTCCTGGCCAAGAATTTAGGCCTCTAATTTGATTATAAATTTGTTTTTTAGTTTTATGAAAATTGATCTTTTCATTTTTACTTGTTAAATTAAATGCATAACTTACTTCATGTCTATTTTGTTTAAGTCGAGGGGCGGTTCCATCAATAATACTCGGCAACGTTTCAAGTAATAGATCACGCCCTAAAAGACTTAATTTATCATGCAAAGTTGATGCTGTGTCCTTATTATCTATCTCAATTTCAGCTTGTTTAATTATATCCCCTTGATCTAATTCAATACTTGTATGCATAATAGTTACTCCTGTTTTTAGATGCCCATTAATAATTGCCCAATGAATTGGAGCTCCTCCTCTTAATTTAGGTAGGAGCGACGCATGAACATTAAGACAGCCCAGCCGAGGATAATCTATTATTTCTTTTGGTAATTTTTGGCCATAAGCACAAGTAATAATTAAATCAGGTTCCAAGGATAAAATAATTTCCATTTCTTTAGCAATATCCTCTGGTTGTAAAAGTAAAATTGTATTCTCTTGGGCAATTGCCTTTACTGGATGAGAACTAATTTTATTATTATTTAGTTTTCGATCTGGTTGAGTTATAATCGCTCGTAATTTATATTCTTCAATCAAGCCTTTTAAAATAGGAACACTAAATTGAGAAGTTCCCATAAATATTATTTTTAATTTTCGATTAATTTTAATACTACTGTAGTCCATATCATCATCACCATCTTCATTTTATCATATTTTTGAAAATATAACTATATTTTAATCGGATTAATATCTATGTCAACTAATACCTTAGTCTTATTTTTATAAAGATTTTTTATTTCTTTTAAAAGAGGCATTAATTTATTAGTATTTTTATATTTTACAACTATTTGCAAATAATAAATATTATTTATTTTTGGAATGCTTGCTGAACTAGGTCCTAATAAAAAAACTTCTTTATCAACTTTAACTCGTAAATAATTAATTATTTTTTCAGCTTCTTGACAAGCCAACTCATAATCAGGACTTGATATCTTAATAAGAACTAAATTATAAAAAGGAGAATATCCTAATTGTTTTCTAATTTCTATTTCTTGTTTATAAAAATTTAAATAATCATTTTTTAGAGCAAAAACAATACTATAATGGTCTTGATTAAAAGTTTGAATAATAACTTT
>CAZGXD010000002.1:0-12670 GCA_964529625.1 uncultured Muribaculaceae bacterium | reverse complement strand
TTTTTCCTAGTCGTATCTATATCCATCCTAATAACTCTTGCTTTAGTAAATTTTTTAATTATTTCTTCTTCAAGTTTTTGAGTTCCTAATCCAAATTGATTTATGTCTTTACTTTTACAATTTGGACAAATTTCTATTTTTTTAATCGTATAATTACAATAATGACAACGCATATTATTAGTTGTTTTATGATAAATAAGGGGGATATCACAATTTGGACACTTTATGGTGTTCCCACAATTATAACAAGTCATAACAGTTGTGTAGCCCCTTCTATTTAAAAAGATTAAAACTTGTTCACCTCGGTCCAAAACATCATTAATGTTATCAATTAAAACTTTTGATAAAATAGAATAGCCTTGTTTTATTTCCTTTTTCATATCAACTAACATAGAAGTTGGTAAATCATTATTAATTCTTTTTTTTAATTCTAACAATTCATAAATTCCCATTTTAGCTCGCGTATAACTTTCAATTGAAGGCGTTGCACTTCCTAGTACGACTGGACACTTATGATATTTTGCTCGATATAAAGCAACATCAATTGTATTATATTTAGGAGTTTGTTCTTGCTTATAAGTCATTGAATGCTCTTCATCAATAATAATTATTCCAAGCTTATTAAAGGGGGCAAAAATAGCACTTCGGGCTCCAATAACAATTGAGACTTCCTTTCTCTCAATTTTACGCCATTCATCATATTTTTCGCCCATACTTAATCGACTATGAATAACAGCTATTTGATTACCAAATCTTTCTTTAAAACTGTTAACCATTTGGGGAGTTAAACTAATTTCTGGAACTAAGACAATTGCTTCTTTACCTGTTTTTAATACTTGTTCAATGACATTCATATAAACTTCTGTTTTTCCACTTCCGGTTATGCCATGTAATAAAAAGGGATAAAAGGAATCCAACTTTTTAGTTATTTTAATAATTGCTAGTTGTTGTTCTTTAGTTAAAATAAAATTAAATTCCTTTTTTTCAACTTCCTTATTTAAGCGATATGTTTCTTCTAATTCTTCAATAATTAAACCTTTTTCAAGTAGAGTTTTAACTGCTGAAGGTGAAATTTCAAGTCCTTCTTTTTTTAAACACCGTTCTTCTTTTTTTAATAACTCTATAATTTCTAATTGTTTATTACTAGTAATTTTTTCTATATCAAAAGTAGGACTTAAGATTAAATACTTATTATATTTTTTCTTTATCACTAAACCCTTTTTCGCTTTCAAGGCATTAGGGAGCATAGTCTGATAAGATGATATTAATGGACTTAAAGTCTTCTTACTGATAAATTTTCCTAGTTGAAGTAACTCTTTATTTAAAACTGGATTTTCATCAATAATTGATATTATTTCTTTTAATTCATAATCATAATCATTATTATCCTGATTTATTTTTAAAATAAAGCCTTCTATTTTACGATTTTGAAATGGAACTAATACCCTTTTTCCTAATTCTATTTGCCCCTCAAGTTGGTTTGGAACTTGATAGGTAAATGTTTTATCAATTGTTTTGGCTTTTATTTCTACTAATACTTCAATTACCATTTTTATCACCCTTTATTTATTATACCAAAAAAAACATTAAACGTTTAATTTAATGTTTCTAATCTTTATTTTATTTCATTACTTCAATTGCTGCTCTTATTTGTAAATCATATTGAACCATTTCTATCCCACCAAATAATTTTAAAAATTCTTCTTCTTCCATTTGATACTTTTGGGCTAATTTTGAAGCTTCTTCTTTAGCTTTCTCTTCAGTTATTTCTATGTTTTCTTCTTTTGCTATCGCTTCTAACATTAAACGAGATTTAATTCTTCTTTCAGCTTCTAAAGTCATTTGATTTCTTAATGCTTCTTCATTTGAATTAGTAAATTGATAAAATTGCTCTAAAGTTAAACCTTGTCTTTGTAAAGTTTCTTCATATTGACCGACCATTCTTGAAATTTCTTCTTCAACCATTCCTTTAGGAAGTTCAACTTCGATTCCTTTTATACCTTCATCTAATAATTGATCAATATATTTATTTTCACTTTCAGCTTCTTTTCTAGCCATAATATTTTCTTTTAATTGATTTTCTAATTCTTCTTTAGTATTAATTCCTTCATGGCCTAAATCCTTAAAGAATTCTTCATTTAATTCTGGAATAATTGTTTCTTTTATTTCCTTAATTAATACTTTAAAAATAACTGGTTGTCCTTTTAATTCTTCGCTGTGATAATCTTCTGGAAAAGATAATTTAATATCTTTAGTATCTCCCTTTTTTAGTCCAACCAGGTTTTCTTCAAATCCTGGAATAAAAGTACCACTACCTATTTTTAATGAATAATCTTCACTTTTTCCACCATCAAAAGGTACCCCATCTTTAAACCCTTCAAAATCAATAATAACAGTATCTCCAACTTCTATTATCCCATCTTTAATAGCCATTTCTGTATATTTATCTAGAGTTTCTTCTAACGCTTGATCTATTTCTTTAGCTATTACTTTTACTTCTTCTTTTTTTATTCCTAAGTTTTTATATTTGCCCAGCTTTACTTCTGGTTTAAGAGTTAATCCGAAAACAAATTCAACTCCTTCTTCATTAATGTCATTAATTCTTACCTCTGGTTGACAAACTATTTCTAAGGTTTGATTTTCTTGTAATAATTTAATATAGGCTTCATTTAATACTTTATCAGTTGCCCCTTCATATAAAGATTCTAGTCCATATTTTTTTAAAAATATATCCTTAGGTGCTTTTCCTTTTCTAAACCCATCCATTTTTACTTTTTCATTAGCTTCTTTAAAGGCATCATCCAATGCTTGTTGCCAAACTTCACCTTCTATTTTTATTGAAATTTCTTTTGTTTTATTATTTTTCATAATTCCTCCTCATTCCTAAATAGTATATAATAAATTAATCACTTTTACAAGGATTAGAAACAATAAATGTGATTATTTTAATCTATGATATATAACAATAATTAATATAAAAAGAAATATTTTTAAAATATTTCTATAATTTTAACCTTATATTTTCCATTTTGGCTATCAACTGTTGCAATTTCACCAACTGATAACCCAGTAATTGCTTGGGCAATCGGGGATTCATATGATATTTTATTATTAAAAGGATCAGCTTCCTTATTTCCCACAATTGAATAAACATCTATATCGCCATCTTCCAGATATTCTAATTTAACACTATTACCAATTGCAACTTTATCTTTATCAACCTTTTTAATAATAATTGCTTGTTCAATCGTTGTTTCTAAATCTTGAATTTGTTCCTCTAAGATTGCTTGTTCTGTTCTAGCTGAATCATATTCAGCGTTTTCACTTAAATCACCCATTGCTCGGGCTTCTTTTAGAGCTTTTATAACTTCTGGTCTCTTTTCTGTTTTTAATATTTCTAATTCTTTCTTTATTTCTTCATAACCTTTTTCGGTTAAATATATTTCTTTATTATTCATTTTTTTTCACCTCTTCTTAATTAAACTTAACACATGATACTATACTTTATAATCTTTGTCAAACATCTATAATTTTTTTCTAATTAAATCATAAGGATATACTCTTTCACTAATATACATCTTTACTATTTGAAGAGGATGTCTTACTATTGTTATTAAATTATTATCCTCATCATATATTTCATTAACAATTATAGTTTTTTCTTCCCGATTAGGACCAAAAATTTCTATAATATCTCCCTTTTTAAAATAATTTCTTTGTTCAACTGTTGCTAATTTTGTTTGTTCATCATAATCTTTAATTATTCCTAAAAAGTCTTGATTAGATACTTCTTCTCTTCCAATATAATATTGATAATTCTTATTACAAGTTGTTTTAAAAAATTGATCGATTGATTCTCGATTAGCACATCTACTTAATATTTTTTTATATTCTTTATTATATTGATAACTTTCAAAATTATTACAGTATTCATCAATTACTCTTCTATAAATACTTACAACTGTCGCAATATAATAGATAGAACGCATCCGTCCTTCTATTTTAAAAGATGATATTTCTAAATCTATTAAGTCAGGAATATGATCTAACATTATTAAATCCTTTGAGCAAAAAGTAAAGTCATTATTACTTAATATTTTATTATTATCATCTTTTAAATCAAATTCCCAGCGACATATCTGACTACATCCTCCTCGATTAGCATCTCGATTTGTCAAAAAGTTTGATAAAACACAACGACCACTTAATGAAGCACACATCGCCCCATGAATAAAGGTTTCTAATTCAATATCAACTTCTTTTTTTATTTGAATTAAATCTTGTTTAGTTGCTTCTCGTCCCATAACAATTCTAGATATTCCTTGTTTTTTCCAAAAACGAGCGGCCAAATAATTTAGGGTTGATTGCTGAGTTGATAGATGAATTTCTAAATTAGTTTTATCATGAGCAACCATTATTACACAAGGATCACTTACAATAATTGCGTCCACTTTGGCTGCTTCCAAATCTTTTAAATACGATAATAGTTCATTTAATTCTTCATTATGTAAAATAATGTTAACAGTAACATAAACCTTTTTTCCTAATGAATGGGCAAAAGAAGTGGCTTCTTTTATTTCGTCAAGCGTAAAATTGGTAGCATTGGCCCGTAGTCCAAACATCGAGCCACCAATATAAACGGCATCGGCTCCATAACGGAAAGCCCATTTTAGTCTTTCTAAATCTCCAGCTGGGGCTAATAATTCCGGTTTTCTTTTTAATTTTTTCATTATTTCACCTTATACACGGTTTCATTATAGAGAAAACCCTTATCTACATTATTAAACATTTCAAAAATTTCATTATCAAGTTGCTTACTATTTTCCTTATTCGCCTGATTAAACATAGTTACTACTTTTATAAATTTATCATCATCAATCGAAAAACTATTTAATAATAAATAGGATAGGCCGGCTTCTTTTAATTCTTGACTTTCTGCTAATCCATTTATTATATTATTTGAATAAACAATCGTACCATTATCATCATCTATTATTTGATAACTTTTATCTTCTTTTTCCATAAAATATTTAATTGACACTTTAGGTAGATTAAAATGGTCTAAATAATTGTTAACTAAATGTCTAAAGGATGCACAGATTGGAAGATACCCAAAGACTGGTAAAATAAACTTCATTGGGCTTTTTTTGATTATTTCTTTTATTTCTGCTAGTGTAATTTCAGAAGCCAACAAACCATAGTTGACACCTAGTTGTTTAAAATAATTACAAGTTTCATAATTTGTTACAAAATGTTCTTGAGCCCAGACTAAATCATATTTTAAGGAATGTTTTTCCCAAATTTCAATGAGGGCGACATCATAAAAGAAGACACCTTTTATTGGTAACTGATTTAATTTTAGCATTGTTTTTTCTAAATAAGGTATTTCTTCATTCTTTATGTTTTTATTAAGGGCAACAAAGACTTCCTTTTTTTCATTATTTAAGTAAATAATAAGTTCTTCTATTTCTTCAATTAAATAATAAAATGGCAAATTAAGACTAAGCCCTTTTATACCAATTAAAAAAGCATCACTTACTTTAATTAATTTTTCAATCATTTCCTTATTTTTAGGAATAACCATTATTTTCCCCATTATATCACCTACTTAAATTAAATAAGTAGATTCCTACTTATTTTTTTGACTTATACTTATTCCATCACCAACTTCTATAAAAGTGGTCGTATAATCTTCATTATTTTTTAAAAAATCAATATACTTATTAATTTTTTTAACTAATGATTTTAAATTTTTACTTTTTATTTCATCGACCTTAGTCGTTAATCCATGAAAATTTATATTATCGGTAATAATATACCCATTTTCATTGAGACAATTTTGAAATCTAATAAAAAAATTAAGATATTGTCCTTTCGCACCATCAATAAAAATTAAATCATATTTTTCTTTTATTTCAATTTCTAAAGCATCAGCTTTAATTACCTTAATTTGTTTTTTTAAATTAAAATTTTCAATATTTTTTAAGGCCTCTAAATATCTTTTTTCATCCCGCTCTATTGTTGTAATGTATATATCATCACTTATTAATCCCATTTTAATCGCCGAGTATCCAATCGCACTTCCTATTTCTAAAACTGATTTAATATTATTCTCTTTTATAAAAGTTATTAAAAATTTTAGACCTTCCTTTTCCATAATTGGAATCTTATTTTCTTTAGCATACTGCTCTAACTTTTTGGTACAAACCATAAATCTTCTTCTTTTAACTCCTTTATTACTTGATTATGCTCCTTTTCCGAAACTGTAAAATATGTTTTCCCGTTTTTATCGGCCGCAAAATAATAATTATTATGTTCTTTAGGATTAAGGGTTGCTAGGACTGCATTAATCCCTGAATTACAAATCGGACCGATTGGTAAAGTTTTCATCTTTACACAACGAGTATTATAAGCATTGTATTCATTCAATTCCTTTTTAGTTAAAACATATTCACTCATTTCCTTTTGAAGTCCATAATAAGTTGTAACATCACTTCCTAAGGGCCAATTAGCCCTTAAACGATTATAAAAGACTTGAGCAATTCCAGCTCGATCGTTACAATCACTACTTTCTAATTCAACAATTGATACTAAGGTTAAAAATTCATGTAAACTAAATTCTGAATTTTCTATTGTTTCCTTAAATGGTTTTAATTGTTTATCAGTTTCCTTTAACATTTTTTCAAATATTGATTTTATTTCAACATCTTTATTAGCAAATTCATAAGTATTTGGAAATAAATATCCTTCTAAGGGATAAAAAATATTTTCATTTTTAATTTCATTAGTTAAAAACCAATATTTTTCAATTAATTCATCTAAATAATCATTATCCTTTAGTAACTCATAAACTGAATCTTCAGAATTATTTGTTTTAGAAGCAATTAGTTTTGCCATTTGTCTTATATTTATTCCTTCTTTAAAGGTTATTCTTATCGCACTAGGATCTCCTTTACAACTAGTACTTAAAATTTTTACAATCTTTTTTACGCCCATATTTTCACTTAAATAATAACTACAAGCATCGATTGGTTTTGGTTTATGTAATTTTATATATATTTTATAAAAAAATGATGATCTAATTAATTTGTTTTCTTTTAATAATGGGGCAATAGTTAGATAGGAAGCACCATTAGTTATATCTATCCTTTTTAAGGTCCGATCCTTACTTACTGGTCCAACTAAAAAAGAGTAAATCCCTATCACTATAATAATTGTTAAACTGAAAATACTAATTATCTTTTGAGTCTTATTTTTAAACATCTAACAAAAATGAGCTTATTGCTCATCTTCCTCACTCTTGGATTTAGCTTCTTCCATTATTTTTTCAATAATTTCCCATTCCTCTTCAGTTTCGATTGGTTGCAATATTCCATCTTCTTTATCTTGATTATAAATAGCAGCATACGCTTTTATATTTCCTTCTTCATCTTCAGTATTATCAGTATAAACAATATAACTTTTTCCAGTTTCATCTGATTCAAAAGTAAATAAAGTTTCACATTCTAATTTTTCCCCATCATCATCAATTATTGTAAAAGTCATTTTTTCATTTTCCATATTATCTTCCTTTCATTTTATCTAAATAAGTTTGTAAAATAATGGTTGCTGCTAAACCATCTATTTTTTGTTTTCTTTTCTTTCTAGACATATTAGCTTCTAATAAGTAATTAGTAGCTTCAACGGTAGTGAGACGTTCATCTTGTAGCACGACTTCCTTATTTAAATAATCTTCTAATTGTTTTTTAAAGGCAATCGTTTCTTTAGCCCGTTCACCAATGGTATTATTCATATTTTTAGGGAACCCTAAAATGAGTTTTGAAATTTTATTTGTTTCAACTATTTCTTTTATTTTTGGTAATAATGAATTATAATCCCTTTCTTTAAACCCTAAAGTCATTAAATAACTAGCGATTAATTTTGTTTCATCCGAAATGGCTATTCCTAAAGTTTTTGTTCCAAGATCAAGCCCTAAAAGTTTCATTGTTTATAATTTCTAATTAAACATTCTAAAATTTCAGTTCGATCAAACTTACTAATTTTATTTCTAGCTTCTTTATGACTAGAAATATACCCTGGATCACCACTCATAAGATAACCAACAATTTGATTAATTGGATTATATCCTCTTTCTTCTAATATCAAAATAACTTCACGAAGGGTTTCACCAATAAAAGCATCTTGAAAGGTATCGCTTTCATAGACTTTAGTTTTTCTCATAATTTCACTCCCTTATGAATATATTTATATTCTATCACTATTTAATATTTTTTACAACTGCTTTTACTTCTTCAATAATATTATTTATTTCCTCTATTGAGGTTCCTCCTCCTTGAGCATAAGTTTTACTACCACTACCTTTACCTTTTGATTTAAGAGCCGCTTCTTTTACTAATTCCCCACAATTAATTCCTACTATTTCTTCATTAGTCTTTGCAATAAAATTAACATTAGAATCTTTAATATTAGCTATAAAAAGAAAACTATTTTTAAATTTATTAGATAAATTATTTATAATTTCTTTAAGAACTTTTAAATCATAATTATTAACCTTTATAATAATTGTTTTTATATTATTTATTTCTTCTACTTCACTTTCAAATGAACTTAAATCTGATAAGGCATCTTTTACTTTTGTTTCATTATATTCCTTTTCTAAATTTAAAACTTCATTTTTTATATGTTCTAATTCATTCCGATTAAAAATAACATCATTATAACTAGTTGGATTATCATGGTCAATATAAACATCAAATTTTAATTGAAGTCCTTCTTTAGTTGCTAGCTCAATTATCCTTTTTGCTTTTTGTAATAATTTTATCATGCCATCATTATATGGTTTTATTGCTTTAAATAATTCAGATTCAATATTAGAACCAGTCGTAGCTTCAATTCGATAAATATTATTTCCCTTAGTTTCAATACTCTTTATCGCAAATTTTTCTATTTCTGAAACATGATCAACATGAGTTCCACCACAAAGTTCAACTGAATCAGCAATTGTTACTACTCTTACTTGGTCACTATATTTTTCTTCAAATAAAGCAATGGCTCCCTTTTTAAGGGCTTTATCTAGGGTCATTGTTTCTATCTTAGTTGGAATATCTAAACTTATTTTTTCATTTACTTTTTTTTCTATTTCAATAAGTTCATTATCACTAATTTTATTATCATATGTAAAATCAAAGCGTAAGGTTCGATCATCAATTTTTGAACCAGCTTGTTTTACATTAATGCCCAAAACTTCTTGAAGTACTTTTTGCAATAAGTGAGCTGCACTATGGTTTCTTTTTATATTAAGACGAACTGTGTCATTAACTGAAGCAATTACATTATCCCCCAATTTAAGTTCTTCTTCTATTTCAACATAATGAAAGGTTTGATTATTAGGACCTTTAAACAAATCTAAAACTTCAATTGTTCTACCTTTAATTTCTAATGTCCCTTTATCTGATATTTGTCCTCCACTCTCAGCATAAAAAGGTGTTTTTTCTAAAACAACATAACCATTATTTAAAATTGACCCAACCATTCGATTACCTTTATATAACCCAATAATCTTAGTTTCTATGCTAGTTTTAGTATAACCAATAAATTCACTTTTAGCTTTAAAGTTTATTAACGCCTTATTTTGAAGATGCATACTATCTTCATCAGTTCTAGACGCTCGAGCTAATTCTTGTTGCATTCTCATACTTTCATCAAATTCTTCTTTTGAAATACTATAACCTAATTCAGTTACTATTTCTTCAGTTAATTCAAAAGGAAAACCATAAGTATCATATAATTTAAAGGCTTCTTCTCCTTTAATAGTTTTATCAGAACTATTTTTTATTATTTCAGTTAATCTTTTTTCTCCATCTATTAATGTCCGATGAAATAATTTCTCTTCATTTTTGATTTTTTCGATTACTTTAGTTTCTTGTTCTTTTAAAATTGGATATTGTTCTTTCATAAGTTCAACTATCGTTGGTACTAATTCTTCAGTAAAAGATAATTCAAGCCCTATTTTCTTTCCATGACGAATAGAACGCCTTAATAATCTTCTTAAAACATAATCACGACCACTATTTCCAAAATTAGCTCCATCAGATAAAGCAAAGACAACGGCTCTTAAATGATCAGCAATTATTCTAAGGGATCTTTTATTTATTTTTGAGGCTTGTCCGGCTTCTTCTAAATAAGTTATTAGTGGAATAAATAAATCAGTTTCAAAAATACTTTCCACATCTTGTAAAACAGTTAAAATTCTTTCAATTCCCATTCCTGTATCAATATTTTTACTTGGAAGTTCTTTATAATTTTCTCGGCTAACTCCTTCTATCGCATTATACATACTAAAAACATTATTCCATATTTCAAGATAACGATTATTATCAATATCATCTAAAATTAGTTTTGTTCCTAAATTATCAGGGTCATATTGTTTACCCCGGTCATAAAAAATTTCACTACATGGGCCACTAGGACCAGTTCCTATTTCCCAAAAGTTTCCATCTAAACGTAAAATACGCTCATCAGTTAAACCAACCTTTTTCCATATTTCATATGATTCTTCATCACTTGGATATATAGTCACATAAATTTTATCTTTATCTAATCCTAACCACTGATCACTTGTTAAAAATTCCCATGACCAAGTTATCGCTTCCTTTTTAAAATAATCACCAATTGAAAAATTACCAAGCATTTCAAAAAAGGTAGCATGGTAATCACTGTTGCCAACATTACTAATATCACTTGTTCTTAAACATTTTTGGCAACCAGCTAATCTTCGCTTGTCTGGAATTAAGGTTCCATCAAAATACTTTTTTAATGGGGCAATACCAGCATTTATCCACAATAAAGTTGGATCATTAAGAGGAATTAAAGAGGCACTAGGAATAATTTCATGATCCTTTTCTTTCCAAAAATCATTCCATTTATTTCTTAATTCATTATGACTTATCTTCTTTTTTGATTGTAATTCTGGCTCAATTATCGCTCTTACAGCAACATCTAAATCCTCTAAAGTTCCATCATTATTAATAACATGGTCATATTTATCATAATCATCTAAATCTAGTTCTGTTTTATGGTGCTGTTGTTCTTTTGTTAACGGACTTTTAAAGTTTGGACGAACAACTGAAACAGCAGAAATCATTGAAAATTTTTCTCTAGGAATATCTATTTCTACTTTATGACGAGTATCACTGATTGTAATAACATCAAAAAAATTAATATAAACTTCTAAATCTGAACACATTCTTTTCACAAAGAAAAGCTCATCAATCTGATTTCTGATTACCTCTGTTGCTAAATGTTGTAATAAGGTCCGTGGTTTTGTTTCCTCTCTACCATCCCAATCATATATTTTTTTAGCATAATCTTTTAAATAAGCCCCATATTGTAAATTAATATGTTTTAAATCTCTCTCTTCACAAATTTTAGCAATGACTCGAGCCACACTATCTTTCCCATGTTGGGCTTTTCCAGATATAAAATATATTTTTTGAGTTTTTGTTTTTAGTTTCATACTATACTCCTTTTTTATTTTTTTAATATCGACTACTAAACTTAACGTCATAAGGTGGAAAATTAATTACACTACGTGGATTTATTGTATATGGTAAATTAAAACCAGTAAAATCTTGAGCAAAAATTCCTTTTGCTATTTGAAAATGTAAATGAGGTCCAGTTGAGCAACGATCATAAGACTCTCCACCACCAATTGTTCCAATAACGGTTACTCGACTAACCTTTTGTCCAACTTTAACATTAATAGAATGCATATGTAAATATCTAGAAGCATAATATTGGCCATTTATTAGATGTTGAATCGTAACATAATTTCCCCCACAACTATAAAAACCAATATGAACAACGGTTCCATTAGCCGTTGCATAAATTGGGGTTCCAGTTGAATTACCACCAATATCAAGGGCTAAATGCTGTTCCCATCTTCCTGTAATTGGACTTATTCTTTCCGCGTATTCACTTGTAACTCTTCCCTTTTCTAATGGTCTAGAAAACCCCGTATCACGATTAAGATTCGTACAAGTTTCTAAATAATCTCCTGGTTTACAACCAAGTTTTTCATAATTTTTTATTGTTTCTTTAGCATCTTTTATTTCTTTTTCTTTTGATAATGATTCCCTATTTAAAATTGTAATTTTATCTCCTAATTTAAATTGCTCATTAAACAAATCTTTTCTTTTAATAGTAATATTCTTTTGATGCTGAGCTAATTCTTTTGATTTTTGAATTTGAGAATCTATCATATCATTCATTTCATCAATCAATTTATTATTATGCTTAGTTAATTGTTCAACAACTGCCAAGCGATAAATAAAATCCGTCATATTAGAAGCACCGAAGGCATATTCTAAATAAACATTTTCTCCAGTAGATAATTGAAAGAAGTAAACCAGTTCCTTTATTTCCTTATCCTTTAAAATAATCTCCTCATTCAGTTGGGCTATTTCGTTATTAATAACAACAATTCTATTTTCAATAGAAATAATCTCATTATCTATATTCTTAATATTAGTTGTTATTTGATTTATTCTACTTTCCGTTAAATTAGTATTTTTACTAGTTTCTTTTAGATCCTTTTCTAATTTAGATAATTCATTATATAAATCTCTAAGCGTTTTGCCATTAGCCCTAATCCGTAACGGCGATATAAATA
>CAZGXD010000001.1:0-25366 GCA_964529625.1 uncultured Muribaculaceae bacterium | reverse complement strand
CTTGCATTACATATAATATATGTGTATAATTTAAAAGGTGTCTGGCATTGATGTGTAAGGTTGTTGATACGCCAGGTTGAGTTGATAACAATTTAAAGGTGTGTTGAGTATTTACACGGAGCTAGTCTACACGAGATGTGGGCGAAGGGAGGAAAAAATGGCAAAAGGAAGGGTTCGTATTAAATTAAAGTCATTTGAACATAAAAGTTTAGATGCAACTTGTGCGAAAATAATTCAAACTGTAAAAAGAACAGGTGGAGAGATTAGTGGTCCCGTTCCACTACCAACTGAAATAGAAAAAATAACTATTTTAAGGGCTGTTCATATATACAAAGATGCCCAAGAACAATTTGAAAAAAGAACTCATAAAAGATTAATTGATATTAATAATCCAAGTAAGGAAACGATTGAGGCTTTAACTCATTTTGATATTCCAAGTGGTGTTGATATTAAAATAAAATTATAAAAAAGTAGGAGGAAAATTATGAAAGGAATCTTAGGTCGTAAAATTGGAATGACTCAGGTTTTTACTAAAAGTGGAAAGTTAATTCCTGTAACTGTAGTTTTAGTTGAACCTAATATAGTTACTCAAATAAAATCAATTGAAACCGATGGTTATAACGCTATTCAATTAGGATTTAGCACTAAAAGAGAAAAATTAGCAACCAAACCTTCAATTGGTCATACTAATAAAGCAAAGACTACTCCTAAGCGCTTCTTTAGAGAAATTAGAGATGTTAATATAGCTGAATATAATTTAGGTCAAGAAGTGAAAGTAGATATTTTTACTGAAGGGGAAGCTGTTGATGTAACGGGAATAAGTAAGGGAAAAGGTTTTCAAGGTGTTATAAAACGACATAAATATGCTATGGGTCCGATGAGTCATGGTTCTCATTTTCATAGAAAACCAGGTTCAAGAGGTTCAGTCGGACAAATGCGTGTTTTTAAAGGAATGAAATTACCAGGGCATATGGGTTCAAATAAAATTACGATTCAAAATCTTGAAATAGTAAAAATTGATTTAGAAAATAATGTTCTTTTAATAAAAGGTAATGTCCCAGGACCTAAAAAATCATTGGTGGTAATTAAAACTGCTATAAAAAAACCAGGAGTAATTAATAAAAAGGATGAGCTTAACTTTTATAATAATGAAAAACCTGTAGAAAGATTGGAAAATCAATAGGAGGTTATATATATGAGTAAAATATCAGTATTAAATATAAATGGTGAAAAAATAAATGAAATTACCTTAAATGAAAAAATTTGGAGAATCAAACCGAATGATGTTGTTTTATATGATGCAATTAAATTAAGTAGAAATGCACAAAGACAAGGAACTCATTCAACCAAAACCCGTAGTGAAGTAAGAGGGGGCGGGCGCAAACCTTGGCGTCAAAAGGGAACAGGAAGAGCTCGTCATGGAAGTATTAGATCACCGATTTGGGTCGGTGGTGGAACTGTTTTTGGTCCAACTCCAAGAAATTATAGTAAAAAAATGAATCGTAAAGAAAGGGCCTTAGCCCTTAAATCAGCTTTAACTTATAAAGTTTTAAATAATGAATTGATAATAATTAATGATTTTGATATTGAAAATTATAAAACAAAAGAAATGATAAGTAAACTTGAAAAAATAGGAATTATAAATGAAAAAACCTTAATTGTTGTTTCTGAATTAACTGATAATTTAATTTTAGCAACTAGAAATTTAAAAAATATCCAGTTGTTACAGGTTAATGAAATTAATACTTTAGATATCATCTGGGCAGAAAAGATGCTTGTTACAGTTGAAACGATAAAGAGGATAGAGGAGGTGCTTGTTTAATGATAAGTAATTATAGGGATGTTATTAAAGCACCAATTATTACTGAAAAAAGTAATGATTTAATTCGTGATAATAATGTTTATACTTTTAGTGTTGATATAAGAGCGAATAAAACTCAAATAAAACAAGCAATCGAACAAATATTTAAAGTTAAAGTAGAAAATGTTAATATTATCAATGTCAATCCAAAGAAAAAAAGGGTTGGCCAATATTATGGTAAAACAAATAAAGTAAAAAAAGCCATGGTTAAACTAAGTGAAGGAAGTTCAATTGAATTTTAAAATTTAAAGGAGGATTAGTATGGCAATAAAATCGTATAAACCTGTAACTAGTGGTAGGCGGGGAATGACTACTGTCTCAAATAAAGAAATTACTAAAACATCTCCCGAAAAATCATTAATAGCACCAATTAAAAAAACGGGTGGTCGTAATAATCAAGGAAAAATTACAACTAGACATCGTGGTGGTGGGGCTAAAAGAAAATATCGAATTATTGATTTTAAAAGAGATAAAGATAATATTTTAGGAACCGTAGCAACCATTGAGTATGATCCAAATAGAACCGCTCATATTGCTTTAATAAATTATATTGATGGTGAAAAAAGATATATTATTGCACCTAATAAATTAAAAGTAGGCGATAAAATTATCAGTGGTGAAAATGTTGATATTAAAATAGGAAATTGTTTACCACTTAAAAATATTCCCGAAGGAACAACTGTTCATAATGTTGAACTAAAACCTCAAAAGGGAGCACAACTAGGACGTTCTGCCGGGTCAGCAATTCAAATTTTGAGCCATGAAGGTAAATATACTTTACTTCGTTTAAGAAGTGGAGAAGTTCGGAAAGTTTTAGGAGTTTGTCGAGCGACAATAGGAGAAGTAGGGAATAAAGATTATGAATTAGTTAATCTAGGAAAAGCTGGTCGGAAAAGACATTTAGGAATAAGACCAACGGTTCGTGGTTCGGCAATGAACCCTTGTGATCACCCTCATGGTGGTGGAGAAGGAAAAGCACCAATCGGAAGAAAATCACCAGTAACTCCATGGGGAAAACCAACATTAGGTTTAAAAACTCGTAGTAAGAAAAAAGCATCAAATAGTTTAATAGTTCGTCGTCGTAAAAAATAATTGAAAGGATGGTTTAAATGGCAAGAAGTTTAAAAAAAGGACCCTTTATTGATAAACATTTAATGAATAAAGTAAAAAAGGTTAATAGTTCATCAAAAAAAGAAGTTATTAAAACATGGTCCCGCCGTTCAACGATTTATCCTGACTTTATAGGGCATACCTTTGCTGTTCATAATGGTAGGGAATTTATTCCTGTTTATGTAACAGAGGATATGGTTGGACATAAATTAGGAGAATTCGCACCAACAAGAAAATTTGTTGGGCATAGTGGTACTAAAAAGCAACAAAAATAAAAGCCCAGGGAGGAGGACTAAAATGGAAGTGAAAGCGGTTGCCAAAGGCGTTAGAATTGGACCTCGTAAAGCTCGTTTAGTGATAGATTTAATAAGAAATAAAAAAGTAGAAGAAGCAGAGGTTATTTTGAAAAATTTAAATCAAAAAGCATCAAAATTAATTTATAAAGTGCTAGTTTCAACAGTAGCCAACGCTGAAAATAATTATGAATTAGAAAAAGAAAAATTAATAGTCAAAAAAGCTGTTATAGATGAAGGAAAAACTTTAAAAAGAATGAGATTTGGTTCTCGAGGACATATAGATCCAATAAAAAAGAGAACCAGTCATATTACAATAATAGTAAGTGATGAAAATAAATAAAGGAGGAAACTGATGGGACAAAAAGTTAGTCCAATAGGACTTAGAGTAGGTATTAATAAAGATTGGCAATCTAAATGGTATGCAGATAATAAAGATTTTTCTAAATATTTAATTAAAGATATAAAAATACGTGAATATTTAGATAAAAAATTAAAAGATGCCTCAGTTTCAAGTGTTTTAATTGAACGAAATTCAAAAAAAACTGAAGTAATTATTAATACAGCTAAACCAGGTGTTATAATTGGTCGTAATGGTGAAGAAATAGAAAAAACAAGAAAAAAACTAACTAAATTAGTTGATGAAAATATTCAAATTTCAATAATGGAAATAAAAAATCCTAATCTTGATGCAAACCTTGTTGCTGAAAATATAGCTAAACAAATTGAAAATCGTGTTTCTTTTCGTATTGCTCAAAAAAGGGCAATTAGAAATACATTAAAAGCGGGAGCAAAAGGAATAAAAACATCAGTTTCTGGTCGTTTAGGGGGCGCTGATATGGCTAGAACAGAAGGTTATACTGAAGGAACAATTCCTCTTCATACTTTAAGAGCAGACATTGATTATGCTCATAAGGAAGCTGATACATCATTTGGAAAAATCGGGGTTAAAGTATGGATTTATAAAGGAGAAATTCTTCCCGAAAAGAAAAATAAGGGGGGTAATACAGATGGCAGTAATACCAAAAAAGACAAAGTATCGTAAGCCCCATCGGATTAGTTATGAAGGAAAATCTAAAGGTAATTTAGAACTTCATTTTGGATCATATGGATTAAGGGCTATGGAAGGGGCTTGGATTACCCAACAACAAATTGAAGCAGCTAGAGTAGCAATGACTCGTTATATGAAACGGGGCGGAAAAGTATGGATTAATATTTTCCCTCATTTATCATTAACAAGTATTCCTTTAGAAACTAGAATGGGAAAAGGAAAAGGTTCACCAGATAAATGGGTAGCAGTTGTTAAAGCTGGAAAAATTATGTTTGAAGTAGATGGGGTTAGTGAAGCCGTTGCTCGTGAAGCCCTTCGTTTAGCAATGCATAAATTACCAATCAAATGTAAATTTGTAAAAAAAGAAAGTGGTGAAGGTAATGAAAATTGAAGAAATTAGAAAACTTTCTAATGAAGAAATCACCAAAAAAGTAGAAGAATATAAAGAAGAATTATTTAATTTGCGTTTTAGTCAAGCAACTGGAAATCTTGAAAAACCATCTCGAATTAGGGAATTAAGAAAATTAGTCGCTCGTATGAAAACCATTTTGCGTGAACGTGAATTAAAGGAAAATTAAGGAGAGCATTATGAAAAATAAAAGAACTCAAGAATTAATAGGAAAAGTTATTAGTGCTAAAGGTGAAAAAACAATTACCGTTTTAGTGGAAAATTATAAAATAGATAAATTATATGGGAAACGTGTTAAACGTTCTAAAAAATACAGTGCTCATGATGAAAAAAATGAAGCTAAAGTAGGAGATAAAGTTAAGATAATAAGCACTAGACCATTATCAAAAACAAAACATTTTCGCTTAGTAGAAATAATAGAAAAAGCGATTATTATATAATTGTAAATGGATAAGGAGGATTTAATATATGATTCAGCAAGAAAGTCGATTAAAAGTTGCTGATAATTCCGGAGCTCGTGAATTATTAGTGATTCGTGTTTTAGGAAGTAGTGGAATTAAGGCTGGAAATATTGGAGATATAGTAGTTGGAACAGTAAAAAAAGCGATTCCCAATGGAACAATAGAAAAAGGAAAAATAGTTAAAGCTGTTATTGTTAGAAGTAAGTTTGGTTTAAGAAGGGAAGATGGATCTTATATTAAATTTGATGATAATGCTTGTGTTATTATTAAAGATGATAAAGGACCCGTTGGAACTCGTATTTTTGGACCGGTTGCTCGTGAACTACGTGATAAAAATTATATGAAAATTATATCACTTGCTAAAGAAGTGTTATAGGAGGAAAAAATGAAATTAAAAAAGGGAGATAAAGTAATTATTATTGCTGGTAAAGATAAAGGAAAAGAAGGCAGAATAACAAAAATATTAAAATCTGAAAATAAAGTTATTGTTGAAAATATAAATTTAATTAAAAAGCATAAAAAGTCAGATGGCCAAAATCCAGGTAGTATAATTGAAATGGAAGCTCCGATTGATGCTTCTAATGTTATGTTTTTAGATCCTAAAACCAAAAAAGGAACTAAAATTAAACATACAATTGATAAAAACAATAAAAAAATAAGAGTCAGTAAATCATCAGAGGTAAATCTTGATTAATTGGAAGGAGGCGATATAATGAACCGCCTAAAAGAAAAATATAATAAAGAAATAAAACAAGAGTTAATGAAACAAGGTAATTATAAATCAATTATGGAAGTACCTAAATTGGAAAAGATTGTTATTAATATAGGAGTTGGGGATGCTGTTCATAATTCTAAGCTAATTGAAGGAGCAATGAATGATTTAGAAACAATTACCGGTCAAAAACCAGTTGTTACTAGGGCTAAAAAGGCAATAGCAGGCTTTAAACTTAGAGAAGGAAATGCGATTGGTTGCAAAGTAACATTAAGAGGAAATAACATGTATAACTTTTTGGACAAATTAATTAGTATTGCTTTGCCTAGGGTTAGGGACTTTAGGGGTCTTTCCGAAAAATCTTTTGATGGTAGAGGAAATTATACCCTTGGTTTAAATGAACAATTGATTTTTTCAGAAATTGAATATGATAATGTTGTTAAAGTACGTGGAATGGATATTGTTTTTGTTACAACAGCCAAAAATAATGAAGAAGCGTATAATCTCTTAAACGGTCTTGGTATGCCATTTAGGAAACAATTCTAAAAGGGAGGAAATTATGGCTAAAAAAAGTAAAATTATACAAGCAAAAAGAAAACCAAAATTTGCAGTACGTGCTTATTCACGTTGTGAAAGATGTGGAAGACCACGAGCTGTTTTAAGAAAATATGGAATTTGTCGGATTTGTTTTAGAGAATTAGCATATAAAGGACAAATACCAGGCGTAAAAAAATCTAGTTGGTAAATTGAAGGGAGGATATTTATGGTAATTAATGATCCAATCGCAGATATGCTTACCAGAATTCGTAATGCAAATCAAATGCGAGCAAATGAGGTAAAAGTACCTGCTTCAAAAATGAAAATCGAAATAGCCCGAATCTTAAAAGAAGAAGGTTTTATAAATGATTATCAAATAAAAAAGGATAATATTCAAGATATTATTATATTAAATTTAAAATATGGGCCAAAAAAGGAACAAGTAATTAGAGGGCTAAAAAGAATTTCTAAACCAGGGTTAAGGGTTTATGCTAAAGCAACTGATATCCCGAGAGTATTAAATGGTTTAGGAATAGCAATTATTTCAACATCAAAAGGTGTTATTACTGATAAAGAAGCTCGAGAAAAGTCATTAGGTGGCGAAGTATTGGCTTATATTTGGTAGAAAGTAAGGAGGATTATTATGAGTCGAATTGGAAAAAGAATAATAACAATTCCAGAAAATGTTACAGTATCAGCTGATGAACAAGTAATAAAAGTCAAAGGACCAAAAGGTGAACTTTCTACTAAAATAAGTGATGGTATCATAGTGGAAATTAACGAAAACGAATTAAAAGTTAGTCCAAAAGGGGAAAACTTAAAAGACTTACATGGTACAACAAATGCAATTATATATAATATGATTGTTGGAGTAACAGAAGGTTTTGTTAAAGAATTAGAAATAATTGGGGTTGGATATCGTTTTTCTTTAAAAGATAATTTATTGGTGGTAGCAGCTGGTTTCTCAAACCCAGTTGAATTTGAAATTCCAAAAGAAATCACGGTTGAGGTACCCAAAAACACACAATTAATTATTCGGGGAATTGATAAACAATTTGTTGGAGAGTTTGCTGCTAGTATTCGTAAAATAAGAAAACCAGAACCTTATAAAGGAAAAGGAATTCGTTATAAAGATGAAATTGTTATCCGTAAAGCAGGAAAAAAGGCTGCTAAATAATCAATAGTAAAGGAGAGATTTAGATGATAAAAAAAGAATCTCGTAATAAAATGCGAAAAGCAAGGCATGAGAGAGTAAGAAATAAAATTAGTGGAACAGCCATTGTCCCAAGACTTAATGTGTTTAGATCAAACAATAATATTTTTGCTCAAATTATTGATGATGAAACTAAAAATACTTTAGTAAGTGCTTCTTCAATCGATAAAGAATTAAAAATTGAGAATGGTGGAAATTCAGAAGCAGCGATTAAAGTAGGAACTTTACTTGCCAAAAGAGCCAAAGAAGCAAAAATAGAAAAAGTAAAATTTGATAGAGGGGGCTACCTTTATCACGGGCGGGTTAAAGAATTAGCCGAAGCAGCTCGTAAAAACGGATTAAAATTCTAAGGAGGTTAATGAATGGAATATAAAAGAAGAGAACCACGTCCTAAACAATATGAAGAAGAAGTAATTGATATTAGACGGGTTACAAAAGTTACTAAAGGTGGAAGAAATTTTAGATTTACAGCTTTAGTAGTGGTAGGAAATCGTAATGGTCTTGTTGGTTTAGGATTAGGAAAAGCTAACGAAATACCAGATGCGATTAAAAAAGGAAGTGGCATAGCGACTAAAAATATTACCAAAGTTGCCCTTGTTGAAGAAAGAACAATTCCACATGAAGCAATTGGAGTACAAGGGGCTAGCAAAGTATTATTAAAACCAGCTCTAAAGGGAACTGGAATAAAAGCTGGGGGAGCAGTTCGTTCAGTTTTAGAAATGGCAGGAGTAAAAGATATTTTATCTAAATCATTAGGTTCTAAAACTAAAATTAATGTTGCTCGAGCTACCCTTAATGCCCTAAAAGCCCAAAAAACAATTGAAGAAGTAGCTGAACTTCGTGGAAAAACAGTGGAGGAGATTAGATAATATGAAATTACATAAATTAAATTCTCATCCTAAGGCAACTAAAACATCAAAAAGAGTTGGTCGTGGTCCTGGAAGTGGTTTTGGGAAAACAAGTGGCCGAGGACATAAAGGACAAAAGGCTAGAAGTGGTGGTGGCGTAAGACCAGGTTTTGAAGGTGGTCAAACTCCATTATTTAGAAGAATCCCGAAAAGAGGGTTTTCCAATGCTCTTTTTAAAAAAGTTTATGCCGTCATAAATTTAAATGATTTAAATAAATTTGAAGATGAAGCCCTTATTACACCTGAAATATTAAAAGATATGGGATTAATTAAACAACAAAAACAAGGGATAAAAGTATTAGGAACTGGGAAATTAGAAAAAAAACTACATATAAAAGCTCATAAATTTTCTAAATCTGCCCAGATTCAAATAGAAAAAATGGGTGGAAAAGCTGAGGTGATTTAAAATGTTTGCCAATTTTAAACAAATATTTTCTTCTAAAAACAAAGATATTCAAAAAAGAATAGTCTTTACCTTTTTTGCTCTTTTTGTCTTTAAATTAGGAACAACTATTATTGTACCAGGAGTAAATAAAGATCAGTTAGGAGCAACTAGTTTAGGTTTTCTAGAATTAATTAATGTAATGGGTGGAGGAGCCCTTTCCAAATTTTCCATTTTTGGGCTTGGAGTTATGCCCTACATCAGTGCATCGATAATTATTCAATTAGCCCAAATGGATATTATTCCTTATTTGGCTGATTTAGCTAAAGAGGGTCATACTGGACGAGTAAAATTAAATCAAATTACAAGAGTCTTAGGTATTGTTTTAGCCTTTATTCAAGGTTATATAATGTCATTTGCTTTTTTTAAAACGGGAACCGTTTTAGAATATATGCAATTTGCAACTGTTTTAACTGCAGGAACTGCCTTTTTGCTTTGGATGGGAGATCAGATTACAGTTAAAGGAATTGGAAACGGAATTTCTTTAATTATAATGACTGGAATTATTGCTAGTTTACCAACTATGTTTGTAGAAGCATGGCAAACCTTTATAAATAAAAGTTCTACTTTTGGAATTCTATATTTTATTTTATTTGTTATTATATATTTAATAATTGTTATTGGTGTTATTTATGAACAATCAGCTGAAAGAAGAATTCCGATTCAATATGCTAATAAATCAACAAGTGTGTTAGGAAAACAAAGTTATATTCCTTTTAAGTTAAATTCGGCAGGAGTAGTTCCCGTAATCTTTGCGTCATCACTATTAGCAATTCCTGCTTTTATTGCGAGCCTACTTAAAAATCCAGCTTATGCTGATTTTGTAAAAAAATATATGGCCATTAATAGTGCGACGGGGTTTATTGCTTACATTTTATTAATAATTGCTTTTTCATATTTTTATACCTTTCTTCAATTAAAACCAAAAGAAATGGCAGAAGATCTGCAAAAAAATGGGGGCTATATTCCTGGAATAAGGCCAGGCGAAGAAACAATTAAATATATTAATGGAATTCTTTATAAATTAACCATAGTTGGAGCCCTAGCACTTGCTACGATTGCTGGAATTCCTATTATATTTAGTATAGTTTCAAAATTGCCAGCAAATATTTCAATTGGTGGAACCGGGCTCTTAATTGTTGTTGGGGTTGCCCTTGAAACTTATAAAGGACTTGATAGTCAATTAACAAGTAGAACTTATACTAGAAAAAGAGGACGAAGAAAATGAAAATAATACTTTTTGTTGCTCCTCCTGCAGCCGGTAAAGGAACTCAATCAGAAATGATTTCTAAAAAATATAAAATTCCCCATATTTCTGTTGGGGCAATGTTAAGAAAAGAAGTAGCAGAAAAAACAGAAATAGGGAAAAAAATAGATAAGATATTAAAAGAAGGATATTTAATAGATGATAAATTAACAATAAAAATAGTTGGAAAAAGAACAAATAAACAAGATTGTAATAAAGGATATATTCTTGATGGCTTTCCAAGAAGTTTAAATCAAGTTAATTTATATGAAGAACTATTAAAGAAAACCAACAAAAAGATTAATTATGTTTTTTATTTAAAAATAGATAAAGAAATAGCATATAAAAGAATAGAAGGACGTTTAACTTGTAATGATTGTCATCTTATTTATAATATTAATGATGAAAAAATGAAACCATTAATAGAAAATAAATGTGATCAATGTGGGAAACCACTTACAAAAAGAAATGATGATAGTCTTGAGACTTTTGAAACAAGATTAAAAACTTATTTAACTCTAACCAAACCATTGTTAAATTATTATAAAAATAAAGGAATATTATATGAAATAGATAGTAATGATACTAAGGAAAATATTTTCAACAAAATAGTAACTATAATAGATGGGGATGCAAATGATTAAAATTAAATCTTCATTAGAAATAAAATTAATGGAAAAAGCCGGAAAAATTGTCGGTGAAACTCATAAATATTTAAAAGAATATTTAAAACCAGGAATTACTACTAAAGAATTAGATAGTTTAGCCTATGATTTTATAATAAAAAAAGGGGCAACTCCATCATTTAAAGGTTATGAAGGTTTCCCCGCTTCAATATGTACCTCAATAAATGAAGAAGTAGTTCATGGAATACCAAGTAATAGAAAATTAAAAAATGGTGATATAATTTCGATAGATATTGGAGCTTGTTATAAAGGATATCATGGTGATTCAGCTTGGACGTATCCAATTGGAGAAATAAGTTTAGAAAATAAAGCATTATTAGAACATACTGAACAATCTTTATATGAAGGTTTAAAAGTAATTAAAGATGGGGCTTATGTTGGTGATATAGGTAATGCAATCTCAAAATATATAAAAAAGTATAAATATGGGGTAGTCAAAGAATTAGTCGGGCATGGGGTTGGAAAAGAAATTCATGAAGAACCCGATGTTCCGAATTATGGAAAACCTAAAACAGGTCCCCTTTTAAAAGAAGGAATGGTTATAGCCGTTGAACCAATGATTAATTTAGGAACAAGTAAAATATATATAAAAGAAGATGGTTGGACGATTGTAACTGCCGATAATTTGCCCTCAGCACATTTTGAACATACAGTATTAGTAACAAAAGAGGGAATTAAAATTTTAACAAAGGGGTGAAAAAGTGACTAAAGAAGAAACAATCGAAGTAGAGGGTAAAGTTTTAGAACTGTTACCTGGTGGAGTTTTTAAGGTGGAACTTGAAAATAAACATATAGTTATTGCTCACGTTTCTGGTAAAATTCGAATGCATCATATTCGCGTTTTGGCAGGGGATAAAGTAACTGTAGAACTCTCACCATATGATTTAACACGTGGGCGAATAACGTATAGGAAAAATTAGGAGGGATTTATATGAAAGTAAAACCATCAGTAAAAAAAATGTGTGAGAACTGTAAGATTGTAAAACGTAATGGAAGAATATATGTGATTTGCAGAAATCCAAAACATAAACAGAGACAAGGATAAGAGGAGGTGTTTTATGGCACGAATTAAAGGAGTAGACATACCAGATAATAAACGAGTTGTAATCTCATTAACTTATATATATGGGATAGGGAAAAGTTTATCAAATCAAATATTAAAACAAGCAAAAATTGATAGTAACAAAAAAGTAAAAGATCTAAGTAATGAAGAATTAGTTCGTATTCGAGAAGAAATAGATAAATGTTCTATTGAAGGGGATTTAAGAAGAGAAATAAATACGAATATAAAAACAAAAATGGAAATTAATTCATATCAAGGAACTCGTCATCGACGTGGATTACCAGTAAGAGGACAAAGAACAAATCATAATGCAAAAACTCGTAAAGGAAATAAAAAAGTAAATAAAGTTTCTAATAAGAAAAAATAATTTTAGATAAAAGGAGGATACTAATGGCTTATAAACCAAGAAAAAGAAAAATAAAAAAGACTGTTCCAGAAGGAAAAGCATACATTCATTCAACTTTTAATAACACTGTTGTTACCATTAGTGATAAAGAAGGAAATGCAATCAGCTGGGCATCAGCTGGAACATTAGGTTTTAAAGGAACAAAAAAATCAACGCCCTTTGCAGCCGGAATGTCAGCTGAAGCAGCCGGAAAAGCAGCTGCTGAAGTTGGAATGAAAAAAGTAGAAGTATTTGTAAAGGGACTAGGCTCGGGCCGTGAGACAGCAATTCGTTCTCTTCAAACTGCTGGCTTAGAAATTACTTCCATAACCGATGTAACACCAATACCACATAATGGGTGTCGACCACCAAAAAGACCCCGTGGATAATAAAAGAAAAGGAGTGTGTTAGAGTGTTAAATTTTGAAAAACCAATTTTTAAAATTACTGAATATGTAGATAATAATAATTATGGAAAATTTGAATTAGAACCCTTAGAAAGAGGATTTGGTACGACAATTGGTAATGCCCTTAGAAGAGTTATGTTATCTAGTTTACCAGGAAGTGCAATTACAGCCGTTAAAATAGATGGAGTCATGCATGAGTTTCAAACCATTGAGGGAATAGTTGAAGATGTAACAACAATTATTTTAAATTTAAAAAATATTGTTATTAAAAATCATTCTAAAGAATCAAAAATAATAAGATTATCAATCAATAAAGAACAAGTAGTAACAGCAGCTGATATTGATTTGGATACCGATATTGAAATAATTAATAAAGATCAAGTAATTGCCACTATTTCAAAAGGTGGGAAATTAGATATGGAAATGATTGTAACTAATGGAAGAGGTTATGTTCCTTCTAATGAAAATAAAGTTAATCTTGAAAATAATAAAATAGGATATATTTCAATTGATGCTTTATATTCTCCCGTTGAACGAATAAGTTATGAAGTCGAAGGAGCACGGGTTGGACAAGACGATAGTTATGATAAATTAATCTTAAATGTTCATACCAATGGAGGAATGAGACCAGAAGATACTTTAGCCCTGGCGTCTAAAATTTTAATAGAGCATTTAAGAATTTTAACTGAATTAAGTGAAGTTACTGATTTAACAGGAGTTATGAGTGCGAAAAAGGAAGATAGTAAACTTAAAAAATTAGAAATGTCAGTTGATGAATTAGATTTTTCAGTTCGAGCGTATAATTGTTTAAAGCGAGCTAATATTAATACCTTAAAAGATTTAACTGGAAAAACCGAATTAGAAATGATGAAAATTCGTAATTTAGGTAAAAAATCATTAAAAGAAGTATCAGATAAAATAAAAGAAATGGGTCTTAAATTTAAAGATGAAGATTAATAGGTAGGAGGGAAATTATGTATAGAAAACTAGGCCGTGATAATAAACATAGGAGAAGTATGTTAGCTAATTTAACTAAAGAATTAATTATTAATGAAAAAATAGTAACAACTGAAACAAGAGCTAAAGAGGTTCGTAAGTGTTTAGAAAAAATGGTTACCCATGGTAAAAAAGGAACCCTAGTATCAAGAAGAAAAGTATTAGCCTTTCTACAAAATGATAAGGAAGCGACTAAAAAGGTTTTTGACCTTTTAGCACCCAAATATGCTGATAGAAAAGGTGGCTATACAAAAATATTAAAATTAGATGAACGTCGTGGTGATAATGCATTAATGGTTATCTTAAAATTAGTAGAAGAAGAGTAAAACTCTTTTTTTCTTAAATAAAATAAAAGTTGTATTCTAAAATATTATAATATATAATTATAAAAAGGAAGGTGTAGATATATGAAAATATTAATAACAGGAGCTAGTTCAGGAATGGGAGCAGATATGGCTAGAATTCTTCATAAACAAGGTCATGACTTAATTTTAGTTGCTCGCGATAAAGAAGGATTAGAAAATATGAAAAAAGAATTAGATAAAAATATAAAAACAATTACCATGGATATATCTAGTACCTTTAATTGTATGAAATTATATAATAAAGTTAAAAAAGAAAAAATTAATGTCTTAATAAATAATGCAGGAGTAGGAGTATTTGGTAACTTTTATGAAACTAATCTTGATAAAGAATTAGATATGATCGATTTAAATATAAAAGCGGTTCATACTCTAACTAAACTTTTTTTAAAAGATTTTAAAGAACAAAATCAAGGCTATATTTTAAATGTATCCTCATCAGCTGCCTTTTTAGCTGGTCCTTTAATGGCCTCTTATTATGCAACAAAGAGCTATATTTTAAATTTAACCGAAGCTATTTATGAAGAACTACGCCAAGAAGGAAGTAAAGTATACATAGGAGCCTTGTGTTCAGGACCAGTCAATACTAATTTTAATAAAAATTTAGGAATAAAATTTTCAGTTAAAGCTATGGATAGTTATAAAGTAAGTGAATATGCAATAAAACAAATGTTTAAAAGAAAAACTATTATTACCCCTGGACTTACGACTCGACTTAGTATTTTTATGGTAAGGCTATTGCCAAGGAAATTATTGTTAAAAATAAATTATAAAATTCAAAAAGGGAAAAGCAACATTTAAGTTGCTTTTTTTGTCGAATTATTACTGTCTTAGAACAAGAGAAACTTTAATATTATTTTATAGGTGATAATATTGAAAGCAACTCAAATTGGATTATCAAATAAACAAGTAATCGAATCTAGAAAAAGGTATGGGAGTAATCAAATAAGTACAAAAAAGAGAAATCCCTTTCTAAAATTATTTATTGAGAGTCTAGGGGAACCTATGACCAAAATATTATTAATCGCCTTAATGGTAAAAACATTATTTTTATTAAGTGATTTTGATTGGTATGAAACAATTGGAATAGCAATTGCTATTTTTATAGCATCATTAATATCAACTGTATCTGAATATGGAAGTGAAGCCTCATTTAAAAAATTACAAGCTGAAGCCTCTAAAATAAATTGCCGAATTTATAGGGATAATGTCTTAATCGAAGTCCCGATTGATGAAGTTGTAAAAAACGATGTTATATTATTACAAACTGGAGATAAAATACCAGCTGATGGCATTATTATCAAGGGCTCGATAGAAGTTGATGAATCAGCCCTAAATGGGGAATCAAAAGAAGTAACTAAAGATACCCATAATAATAAAGTCTTAAGAGGAAGTGTTGTTTGTGCCAATGAAGCAACGATGTTAGTAACAAAAGTTGGAGATATGACCATTTATGGGAAAATAGGACTAGAACTTCAAGAAGAAAAAAGGGAAGGTCCATTAAAATATCGGCTTCGCAAATTAGCTAAAACAATTAGTAAATTAGGATACCTAGGGGCCTTTTTAGTTGCTAGTTCTTATTTGTTTGATATTCTCTTTTTAAAAACCAATTTTGATATTCTTAAAATTAAGTATTTGATTAGTAATAAAGCCCTTTTAATTGGACATCTTCTTCATGCTATAACCTTAGCTGTAACCGTTGTCGTGGTAGCTGTTCCAGAAGGATTACCAATGATGATAACTTTAGTCTTATCAAGAAACATGAAAAAGATGCTAAAAGATAATATTTTAGTTAGAAAATTATTAGGGATTGAAACCTTTGGAAACTTAAATATTTTATTTACTGATAAAACAGGAACTCTAACAAAAGGAAAATTACAAGTAATAACTTTTATTGATGGAAATAATAAAGAGTATAATGATCAATTTCCAGTTCAACCAACTCCTTTATTTGAACTATTAGGAATATCCTTAAAATATAATAATCAATCTATTTTTAGTTCTTATAAAAAAGTCGCCATTGGTAGCAATACAACTGATCGAGCCTTATTAGAATATGTATCGTCAATGAAAACTAATAACTTAATTAGAAAAGAAAAGCAGATTCCGTTTGATAGTCGTTTAAAATATGCAATGACTAGTGTCAGAGGAAAATATAATACGACGTTAGTAAAAGGAATGCCTGAGATAATATTAGATAAATGTCGTTTTTATTATGATGAAAAAGGAATGAAAAAATCATTTTTAAATAAAGATAGATTAATGAAAAAAATTAATTATTTTTCTGAAAAAAGTATTCGTTTTATAGCTGTAGCAACAACAAGTACCCAACCAAATAAAAAAAGGGAAATGCAGAACTTAACCTTAGTAGGATTAGTAGGAATAAGAGATGAAATAAGACCAGAAGTTAAAGATTCAGTAATAGAAGTAACGAAAGCTGGGATTCAAGTTGTTATGATAACTGGAGATTCAAAAGAAACAGCAGTGGCAATTGCTAAAGAAGTAGATTTATTACAAAAGGATTCCTTAATCATTACTAGTGAAGAATTAGCGAAAATGTCAGAACCAGAATTAAAAGAAAAATTACCATATCTGAAAGTCGTAGCTAGAGCCTTACCAAGTGATAAAAGTCGGTTAGTAAATGTTGCCCAGTCTCTTAATTTAGTAGTAGGAATGACAGGGGATGGGGTTAATGATGCCCCAGCCATAAAAAAAGCAGATGTTGGGATTGCAATGGGAAGTGGAACTGAAGTAGCTAAAGAAGCATCAGATGTTGTTATTTTAGATGATAATTTTAATTCAATATCGAAGGCTATTTTATATGGTCGAACTATCTTTAAAAGCATTAGAAAATTTATTATTTTACAATTAACAATTAATATGTGTGCCGTTGGAATTTCCATTGTTGGACCTTTTATAGGAGTTGAATCACCAATTACCGTTGTTCAAATGTTATGGGTTAATATGGTTATGGACACGCTAGCGGCCCTAGCATTTGCTGGCGAACCAGCCTTAACTGAATATATGTTTGAAAAGCCCAAAAAGAGGGATGAAAACATTATTAATAATTATATGCTAGGTCAAATTATGTTTACTGGTTTATATTCCTTTTTAATTTGCCTTTTGTTTTTAAAATTACCATGGATACAATCTTTTTTCTTGTTTGATAAAATTAGATTTATGACTGCCTTTTTTGCCTTGTTTATTTTTATAGGAATTTTTAATTGTTTTAATGCTAGAACGCATCGTTTAAATATAATTGCTAATCTTTATAAAAACAAAGGCTTTATTATTATTATGTCTTTAATAACCATTATTCAAATCTATATTATTTATTATGGTGGTTCTATTTTTAGAGCAGAAGGTTTAAGAATTAGTGAATTTATTATTATTATTATTTTAGGAATTACGGTTATTCCCTTTGATTGGATTAGGAAAAGTATTTTAAAAAAACAACAAAAAAATAAAGGAGTTTAAGCCTTTATTTATTAGTAAGTCGATAGAAATTAAAAGATGGTTTGTTAAATAAACGAACATCAATAATTGAAGTTCCTAAACCACTAGAAATATAAAGATCAGTATTATGAATTTTATAATGGGAATCATAATATTTATGAGCTCCATTTGGCTTTATAATTGCTCCAATAAAAGGAAGTCTAACTTGACCATTATGAGAATGGCCAGCTAAAATTAAATCAAAATTATTTATTTCAAAGTCATCAATAAAATCAGGTTCATGCATTATCATTATTTTGTATGCCGGGCTTATATCATTATCATTATTTAAAAAGGTTTCAAAAGGTTCTAATTTCTGTTGAATTTTAGAGCCTTTTCTTAGATTAGTACTCATTCCATTAATTAAAATGGGAATTATATCATTTTTATAAATTAATTCGTAAGTATCATTTAAATTTATAAAATTGCTTTTTTCAATAATTGAAAGCCAATCTTTAAGTCCATAATCAAAATCATGGTTCCCACTGATTGCATATTTATCAATCGTAGGATTAATCTTATTTAATATTTTAATTAATTTTTTAATATCATTGTTACTTAATTTAATATCTCGATCTAATAAATCTCCAGTTAAAACAACTATGTCAGGCTTTAGAAGATTAACTTTAGTAATAGCATTATTTAATTCCTTTTCTGTTATGGTTCTTCCATAATGAATATCACTAAGATGAGCAATTTTAAAGCCATGAAAATTAGTTGGTATTTTATGATTAACAATTTTAATTTCTTTAATAATTAACCCTTTAGTGCCAATATATCTAGCATACCCAAAAACTGATAAAAAAACTAAAATAATAACACTAAAAAAAATTAATAACTTTTTTTTCATACTTTCATCCTATCCAAAAATTAATATTATAACTTGAAGAGATATTGAAATCCCGTTGTGCAATAAATGAAATCCAATCGGAACTAGAATATTGTTTGTCTTTTTTAACATTATTGAAAAAGCAATCGCTGGTATCATATAAGGAATAAGATATAATAAGTTAAGTAAAGAGAGTTCCTCACCAATAATATGAAAAAAACCGAAAATTAAAGAAGAAAATAAAATAAAAAGAAAATTAGTTTTAAACATATCTCTAAAGGCTTGACGAAAAACTAGTTCCTCTAAAAAGGGAGCAATAATTACGGCTGAAATATAAGTTGAAATTGGTTTAATATTAAAAATCTCTCTAACTGTTTGCTCATTAACAGGAATATCATTTTTCAAATAAAAAATTAAAATAATATTAGTAAGTATCATAAAAAACAAGGCAATTAACCAGTATTTTAAACATTTAGAAAAATATTTTTTATGATTCTGTTTAAGATCCTTATAATTTGATTTTAAAACATTTCTATAAATAAAAATAATAGTAATTACTAAAAATAAAGAAGTAAATAAACTATAATAATCACGAAAGATAGTTTTAGAAAGAATTTTAAAAAATATTTTTTGAAATATAATTGTTAATAAAAATATAAAAAAAACACTTAATCCTATTAATCTTTTTTTAAGATCAGTAATGAACTCCATATTATCATCTCCAATATAATTATATCAAAAATAAAGAAAATAATATATAAAAAAATTAATTATCTTCTTTAAGTAATTGTTTAGCAATATAAGTAATAACTGTTACATTAACTGCATTTCCAAATTGTTTATAGGCTTGTTGGCCATTTTCATTTAAAATAAAATTATTTGGAAAACTTTGAAGACGGGCTGCTTCTTTAATAGTTAATCTTCTTTTATATTTTCCAATAATAGGAATTTGAACCATAGCAACTAAGGTTGGAAAATTTGTTGGTCTTTTTACTCTTATTCCTGAAGGTCGAAATTGAATTAAACCTTCCCATAGTGATTTAATATGATTTCCTGCTTGCCACTCCATTTTACAATGAGTCGGACTAAAATCTTTGAGATTATCATATTTCTCTAACCATTCATCAATAAATTTTTTATTATTATGATAAAGATTAATATTTTTTTGAATAAAATTTTGTTTCCAAGATGGTAAACTATTATCAATCATTGTATCTTTGAAATGCATTGACCAAATTGGGAATCCGATTATTACTTCTTTTATGCCCTTATAAAATTCATCCCATGCTGTTAAAACAACCTTTTCATATTCAGAAATATAATATTTATTCGCAACTCTTTTAGGCTCAATAATTGAATAAATACTATTTTCATCTTTTGATTTTAATTTTGGAAGTTCAATAATTAAATCCTTATCCTTGTTTTTAGGATCATATATTCCAAGAATAATAACCCTTTCACGAAGTTGAGGAATGCCAAATTGATGGGGGCTTATGATAATTGGTTCTTTTGTTAAACGATAGCCAAGTTTATTTAAATGGCTATATATGGTTCTCCAAGTATTACTTTTATCATGAGATACTAAATTTCTTACGTTTTCTAAAATAATATATTTAGTTTTATGATATTTTAAAATTCTTTCTATATCAAAAAATAAATTTCCACGAGTTTTATCATTAAAACCAAGTCTTTTTCCAGCCTTAGAAAAGGTTTGACAAGGAAAGCCCGCACACAAAACATTATGCTTTGGAATGATTTTTTCATCTAAGGTAGTAATATCATAGTTTGGGTCAATTCCATAGTTTTTTTTATATGTTTCAATTGCATATTTATCTATTTCAGAAGCAAAAACACATTCCCCACCTAACTGAGTTAAAGCTTGATGGAATCCTCCAATTCCAGCAAATAAATCTATAAATTTAAATTCACTTTTATTTTTAATTTTAATCACCCCTCTTTAATATTATATCTTAAAGTTTATGAATAAACTGATTAAAAAACCAAAAAAAAATTTAATTTTGCATTATTATACAATAAAAATAATAATTGTGATATAATGTAAGTAGGAGGGAAGAGTGGGGAGACCCACTCTTTACTATAAACGGAGGCAAAAATGGAAACAGAAGAAAAGATACGACAGTTAATTGAAAAAACCATAGTAGAAAAGGGATATGAATTATTCAAAATAAAATATGAGAAAGAGAATAATAATAATTTTTTAAGAGTTATTATTGATAAAGAAGATTTTGTAAAAGTTGAAGATTGTGTTTTAATTAATAATTTAATTAGCCCGATATTGGATAATAGTGATCTTATTAAAGAAAGTTATATTTTAGATGTTTGTTCAAAAGAGAAAGGAAGACCGTAAAATGAATACCAAGGAATTTAAAAAAGCGATTAAGTTATTAACAGATGAAAAAGGAATTTCTGAAGATATTATTTATGAAGCCTTAGAACTTGCTCTTACATCGGCTTATAAAAAAAATTATAAATCTTTATCTAATGTTAGAGTTGATATTAATAGAAAAACAGGCAATATAAAAGTTTATTCTTTTAAAACAGTAGTTGATCCCGAAAGTGAAGTAGAAATTGTGGTTGATGAAACCTTTGATGGAGAAGAAATTATTGAAAAGGTTAAACTACCTTTTGATAAAAGAATTCATTTAACGCTTGAGGAAGCTAGACAGATTGTTCCTGAAATTGAACTAAATGAAACAATAGAAGAAGAAATAACCCCAAAAGATTTTGGACGAGTAGCAGCCTCAACTGCTAAACAAGTAGTTATTCAAAAAATAAGAGAAGCCGAGCGCAACATAATTAATGAAGAATATGGAGATAAGCAAGATGAAATGATTAGTGGAATCGTGGCAATGGAAGATGTTCGTAATTATTATATTGATTTTGGTAAAATACAAGGAATTTTGCCCAAAACGGAAATAATTCCTGGTGAAGAAATAAAAATGGGTTCTAATTTAAAAGTCTATGTAACTAAAGTTGAAACAGGTTCTAAAGGAACAGCCATTATCTTATCGCGAAGTTATTATGGATTTGTAAAAAGATTGTTTGAATTAGAAATACCAGAAATAGATGAAGGAATTATTTTAATTTACAGTGTTGCAAGAGAAGCTGGCAATAGGACGAAAATAGCCGTGTATTCAGAAAACTCTAGAGTTGATGCCGTTGGTGCTTGTATTGGGGAAAAAGGGACTCGAATTAATCGAATTATTGAAGAATTAAATGATGAAAAAATAGATATAATTTTATATGAAAAAGATCCAGCTAAGTTTATTGCTAACGCTTTAAGTCCAGCTAAAGATGTTCGAGTTTTTATAACTGATGAAGAAAATAAAACCGCTCTTGTTGTGGTAGATAACGATAATTTACCATTAGCAATTGGAAAAAGAGGAGCCAATGTTCGCTTGGCATCGCGTTTAACTCATTATAAAATAGATATAAAAACTTATGAACAAGCCAAAGAAGATGGAATTAATATTATAATGTAAAGGTTCGTGATTAAATGAAAACAAGAAAAATTCCGATGCGTCGTTGCGTTGTTACTAAAGAACAATTACCTAAAATTGATCTTATTAGAATCGTTAGGACACCAACTGGGGAAGTTATAATTGATTTAAAAGGAAAACAAAATGGACGTGGTGCTTATTTAAAAAAGGATTTAGAAGTTATTAATAAAGCACATCAAAGTAAAATTTTAGATAAGCATTTAGAAGTAAAAGTTCCAGAGACCATTTTTAAACAATTAGAAGAAATAATAAAATAAGAAAGAGGTGGGGGAGATGTTAAGTGTTTTTAAATATGCTAAAAAAATGAATCTATCCTTAGAAGAAGTATTAAATTATTGTCATGAGTTAGGATTCGATATTAATGATAAAAATGATTTACTTGAAGAAGATATGATAATAAAACTAGATAATATTATTGAACTTGATACTGATAATAAAGATGATTTTAAAATTGAATTAGCTAAACAAAAAAAGAAAATGTATAAAAATAAAAAGAGGCTAACTTCAAATGTTACTATTGCTGATGAAGATGTTATTTTATATAAGGAAAATATGACCGTAAAGGAATTTGCTAAAGCCTTAGGAGTAAATCCTACTGAGATAATAAAAAAATTATTTTCCTTAGGAGTTATCGTTAATATTAATAATAATCTTAATTTTGAAACTGCAGAAATTTTAAGTTTAGATTATAATAAAAAGATAAAATATGAAGAGACAACTGATATCTCTAATTTTGAAAAATATGAAATTATTGATGAGCCTCATGATTTAAAACCTAGACCCCCAATTGTTACTATTATGGGTCATGTTGATCATGGAAAAACAAGTTTATTAGATGCAATAAAAAAATCAAAAATAGTTGATAAAGAAGCTGGGGGAATTACTCAAACAATTGGAGCATATCAAGCAAAATATAATGAACAGTTAATTACCTTTATTGATACACCAGGGCATGAAGCCTTTACAGCAATGAGAGCAAGAGGGGCGAGTGTTACTGATCTTGTTATTATTATAGTAGCAGCTGATGATGGAATAATGCCTCAAACAAAAGAAGCCATTGATCATGCTAAAGTAGCTAATCTTCCAATCATAGTAGCGATTAATAAAATGGATAAAGCTGAAGCCAATGCTGATAAAGTAATAACTGAATTAGCAGAATATGGATTAATCCCTGATACTTGGGGTGGAGATGTTTTATATTCTAAAATATCGGCTTTAACTGGCGAAGGAATAGATGAATTATTAGAAAATATTTTATTGGTTTCACAAATGCAAGAATATAAAGCTAATCCTAATCGTTATGCTAGTGGAACTGTAATTGAATCAAGATTAGATAAACATATGGGAACTGTAGTAACTCTTATTGTTCAAAATGGAACCTTAAGAATAGGAGATCCAATTGTAGTTGGAACTTGTTATGGAAAAGTTAGAACCATGAAAGATGAACAAAATAAAGAAATTATTGAGGCTTCCCCATCAAAGCCAGTGTATATTACTGGACTTACTGAATTACCAACCGCAGGTGATCTATTTATGGCTTTTGAAACAGAAAAAGAAGCTAAATGGGTTGCTGAAGAAAGAAAAAGAGCTTATCAAGAAAAGGCAACTCAGAATAAGGAAACGATTACCCTAGATGATCTTTTTTCTAAAGTTAAAGATGGGATTGAAGATATAAATGTTATTATTAAAGCCGATTTAAATGGAAGTGTTGAAGCCCTTAAATCTACTTTAGAAAAAATAGATATTGAAGGCACTAAAATAAGAGTTATTCGAGGTGGGGTTGGAGCAATAACAGAAAATGATGTGTTATTAGCTAAAACAGCTAAGGCTATTATAATTGGATTTAATGTTAATCCAGATAATGAAATAAAAGCTTATGCTAAAGAAAACATGGTTGAAATAAGATTGTATAATGTTATCTATAAAGTAGTTGAAGAAATGGAAGAAGCAATCAAAGGAACTTTTGCTCCAATCTTTGAAGAAAAGGTTATTGGAAAAGCAGAAATTAGAAAGTTATTTAAATTTTCTAAAGTTGGAATAATCGGTGGTTCATATGTTTTAGAAGGTAATATTAAAAGTTCAGCCTTAGCAAGAATTATTCGAGATGAAAAAGTAATTCATACTGGTAAAATAAAAAGTCTTCAACGAGAAACAGAAACTGTTAAAGAAGTAAAAAAAGGCTTAGAATGTGGAATTACAATTGATGATTATAATGATTTAAAAGTTAATGATATTATTGAAGTTTTTGAAATGGTAGAAGTAAAGAAATAGGTGAAAGAATGAATAAAAAAATTAATAAATTAGAAAATATCTTAGTTAAAGAAATAAGTTATCTTTTAGCAACTGAAATAAAAGATAAAAATATTGATTTTGTAACCGTAACAGCCGTAAAGTTAAATAATGATTTAAGTATGGCTAAAGTTTATGTTACAGTTTTAAATGTTGAACAAAAAGAAGAAATCCTAAATTCACTTAATCATGCTAGGAAATTTATTAGAAGTAAGCTTCATGATCGAATTAGGATTAAACAAGTTCCTGAAATATTATTTATTTATGACGAATCAATTGAACAAGGTAATAAAATAGAAAAAATTATAAAAGACTTAAATAAAAACTGATTTCAGTTTTTTTAGGTTATAAAACTATAAAAGAAAATATAGTAAAGATATAATAAGAGTATAAAAACAAGGTGGTGAAAAAGTGAAAAGGGCGATTGTTTTATCTGGGGGAGGAGCCAAAGGTGCCTATCAAATTGGAGTTTGGAAAGCCCTTCGAAAATTAAAGATAACCTATGAGATTGTAACAGGAACATCAGTTGGAGCGATTAATGGGGCATTAATGGTTCAAAATGATTATATTAAAGCTAAATATATGTGGTCAAATATTAATTTTACCCTATTATTTAAAGAAAAAATAACAGATGATGTAACTACCTTTAAAGGAAGAGTTAATATTTATAAAAAATATTTGTCTAATTTCTTATTTCATGGGGGAATGGATGTTAGTCAAATGGAAGCATCAATAGAAAAGAATTTAAATTATAATAAGTTTTATAAATCTAAAATAGATTATGGTTTAGTAACCGTTAATTTATCTAGTTTTAAACCAGTCTTACTTGAAAAAAAGAATATTAAACCAAATCAATTAAAAGATTATTTAGTTGCCTCTGCGACTTGTTTTCCAGCCTTTAAAATGAAACAAATTGATAAAGATCTTTTTATTGATGGGGCTTATTATGATAAAATTCCTATTAATCAAGCAATTAGTATGGGCGCAACTGAGATTATTGCGGTTGATTTAAATTCATTTGGCTTATCAAAAAAAGTAAAAGAAAAAGAAATCCCGATTACTTATATTAGCCCTCGTAATAGATTAGATTC